>URYX01000005.1 GCA_900552225.1 uncultured Oscillospiraceae bacterium
ACAGGGGGGAGGCCTTGGTGTTGATGGCGGAAACGAGCGCCAGAATCAGTCCGAGCGGGAGCAGAAACAGGCAGAGCATCAGCGAAAAAAACACATCGGCAATCCGTTTGAAGATCAGGAAGCTGCGGCGCGGCATATGCGCCTCCGGGGGCGTCGTGTTCATAGACACCAGCGGTGACATAGGGAAGTCATCCTTTCTTTTTTACGAAGCTTGTGAAAAGAGCGGGCCGCAGGTATCAAAGGGCATACCCCGACCCCGTGACTGACGATTTGATAAACTTGAGGGTATTATACTATCATTTCCCACGAAATACAAGTTTCAATTTTGTAACCTTTTCAAAAAGCACGGAATGTGGGGTGTTAAGAGCCCCCGACAAAGGGCATACTGAGCGTAGACTGCGAAATCGGAGGGGAACGGGCTTGAGCTATTCAAACGGCGTAAAACGCTTGGCAGATATAGTGTTGGCGGCATTGCTGCTGCCGCTTTGCCTGCCGTTGGCGGCGGTTGTTATGCTGAGTCTGGCCTTTACGCCGTCCGGCAAAATATTTTTTGCACAGACGAGGATCGGGAGAAACGGCAGGCCGTTTACCATCTATAAATTCCGTACCATGCGCCCGGAGGCGCCGGATAATGTGGCAACGCGGGAGCTGGAGAACCCGGACGCCCTGATTACGCCGATCGGGCGGATTTTGCGGCGGTCAAGTCTGGACGAGCTGCCGCAGCTTTGGAATATCCTGCGCGGCGATATGAGCTTTGTCGGCCCCCGCCCGGTGGTGCCGACGGAGACGGCACTGCTGCGGGAGCGGCAGCGGCTCGGCGCGGACCGCTGCCGTCCGGGGCTCACGGGACTGGCGCAGGTCCGCGGCCGGGAACGGCTGGAATATCGGGAAAAGGCGGCCTACGATGCCGCCTATGCGGACGCCGTCTCCCTGCCGCTCGATCTGCGGATTCTCGGAGAGACCCTGCGCTGCGTGCTGCGTCAGAAGGATATAGAGTATCGGGTTTCCCCGGCAGCACGCGAAAAAGGCGTAAAAAAAGATCCGCCGCACCCCGCGGAGGGGGCTTGACAACCGCCGGGAAACTGTGTATACTGAAATCAAAGTTTTTATAGGGTACAAAGGACACAGATGGGGAAGATTCCGTACTGTGCGGCAGACAGAGAGGGCACCTGCGTCGGGAATGACGCGCTGCGAGGGTGCCTGTGCAGGCGGACGGAACGGCCACCCCGGAGTCTTCGCTGTGAAAACGGCGGCGTGTTCCCGCGTTAAGGGAGACAAAGTGGCAGCCGCAGGGCTGCAATTTGGGTGGTACCACGGAAGGCTTTCGTCCCATAGATGGGCGGAAGCTGTTTTTATTTTCAGACAAAGGATGGGAAAGGCAATGCAATGGACAGGACTGAATGAGCTTCGGGAGAAATATCTGGAGTTTTTTGAGAGCAAGGGGCATCTGCGCCTGCCGAGCTTCTCGCTGATTCCGCAGGGGGATAAGTCGCTGCTGCTGATTCCGGCCGGTATGGCACCGATGAAGAAGTATTTTACCGGGGAGCTGACGCCCCCGTGCAAGCGTGTGACCACGTGCCAGAAGTGCATTCGTACACCGGATATCGAGCGTGTCGGCAAGACGGCGCGCCACGGAACCTATTTTGAGATGCTCGGCAACTTCAGCTTCGGGGATTACTTCAAAAAGGAGGTCATTCCGTGGGCGTGGGAGTTCTGCACCAAGGTGCTGGAGCTGCCGACCGACCGGCTGTGGGTGAGCATTTACTTAGACGACGATGAGGCATACAACCTGTGGGTGCAGCAGCCGGGCATGGATCCGACGCATATTGTAAGACTCGGCAAGGAGGACAATTTCTGGGAGCACGGCGAGGGCCCCTGCGGTCCCTGCTCGGAGATCCATTTTGACCGCGGTGAGGAATACGGCTGCGGCAGCCCGACCTGCGGGGTCGGCTGTGACTGCGACCGCTATGTGGAATTCTGGAACCTGGTGTTTACCCAGTTTGACAGCGACGGAAAGGGGCATTATACCCCCCTGGCCAAGCCGAATATCGATACCGGCATGGGCCTGGAGCGTCTCGCCTGCATTATGCAGGGGGTCAACAACCTGTTTGAAGTGGATACCGTGCGCAACATCATGCAGCACGTCAGCCGGATTGCGGGCGTGACCTACGGCGAGGACCCGAAAAAGGATGTTTCACTGCGGGTGATTACCGACCACATCCGCTCGACCACCTTCCTGGTGGGAGACGGCGTCATGCCGTCCAACGAGGGACGTGGCTATGTGCTGCGCCGTCTGCTGCGCCGGGCGGCACGTCACGGACGGCTGCTTGGCATTCACCGTCCGTTCCTCTATGAGGTCTGCGACACGGTGATTCAGGAGAATCTGTCGGCCTATCCGGAGCTGAAGGCCAAAGAGGAGTTTATCAAAAAGCTGATCCGCAACGAGGAGGAATCCTTTGAAAAGACCATCGACAGCGGACTCCAGCTGCTTGACGATTGCCTCGCCTCGCTGAAGGGAGATACCCTGTCGGGCGAGGATGCGTTCCGTCTGTACGACACCTACGGCTTCCCGCTGGATCTGACGCGGGATATTCTGGAGGAAAAGGGCCTGAAGGTGGACGAGGAGGGCTTCACCGCGCTCATGAAGGAGCAGCGGGAGCGGGCCCGCGCCGCGCGCAAGGATGCGGGTGCGGATGCCTGGAAAAGCGAGGCGGCCATTGCCGAAAAGCTGCCGGCCGGGAAATTCGTCGGATACGAGACGACGGAGGCGACCGCCAGGGTCACCTCGATCATCTGCAACAATCAGCAGGTCGAGTCCGTTTCGGTCGGGGACGAGGCCGTCGTGGTGCTCGATGTGACGCCGTTTTACGGAGAGAGCGGCGGTCAGGTGGGTGACAGCGGCCTGCTGCAGGCGGCCGGAGGCACCTTTGAGGTGTTCCGCACGGCCAAGAACGCGAACGGGCTGATGCTGCATACCGGTGCGGTGCAGGTGGGTGACCTGCGCGTGGGCGATACGGTGAAGGCGGTCGTGGATGCGGAGGCCCGTGCGGCCATCACCCGCAACCATACGGCGGCGCACCTGCTGCAGGCGGCGCTGCGCCGTGTGCTCGGAACGCACGTGGAGCAGGCGGGCCAGCTGGTGGATGAGCACCGTGTGCGGTTTGACTTTACGCATTTTTCCGCGCTGACGGCGGAGGAGCTGCAGCAGGTGGAGGAGCTGGTCAACCGCTGGATTCTCAGCGGCATCGCCACGGATATCCGCGAGATGCCGATTGAGGAGGCCCGCAAGCTCGGTGCCATGGCGCTGTTCGGGGAGAAGTACGGCGACGTGGTGCGTGTCGTAACGGTTCCCGACGTGTCGGTGGAGTTCTGCGGCGGCACGCACGTGGACAATACCGCAAAGCTCGGGCTGTTCCATATCCTGTCCGAGACCTCGGTGGCGGCCGGTGTGCGCCGTATCGAGGCGGTGACCGGAGCCAATGTGCTGGAGGTACTCCGTGCGCAGCAGCATCTGCTGCAGCAGGCGGCCGAGACGATGAAGGCCAATTCCGCCGAGGATGTGGTGCGCCGTGCCGGACAGCTGATGCAGGAGCTCAAGACCGAGCGGCGGGAGCGGGAGAGTGCGCAGGCCCGGGTGGCGGCGGCTCAGCTCGGTTCGCTGCTGGATCGTGCGGAGCCGGTCGGCAGGGTGCGCTTCGTATACGGCGAGTTTGCGTCGGTGGGTGCGGAGGCCGTGCGCGCGATGAGCGACCGGTGCCGTGACCTGGCGGCGGCGGATACGGTGGTGCTGCTGGCGGGTGTGACCGACGGGGCGGTATCGTTTGCCTGCGTCTGCGGAAAGGACGCCGTGCAGGCGGGTGCCCATGCCGGTAAGCTGGTGAAGGCGGCGGCAGCGGTCTGCGGAGGCGGCGGAGGAGGCCGCCCGGATACGGCGATGGGCGCCGGCAAGCAGCCGCAGCAGGCAAAGGCGGCGGCGGAGGCCGTGCGCGATCAGCTGGCGGCACTGTAAGGGAGGAAACGGCATGGATTGTCTGTTTTGTAAAATTGCCGCGGGAGAAATCCCGTCAACCAAGGTCTATGAGGACGAAACGGTGTATGCATTCCGAGACATCAACCCGCAGGCCCCGACACACGTGCTGCTGATTCCGAAGCAGCACGCGGCGGACGGAATGCGCGGGATCTGTGCGGAGAACAGTGCGGTGGTGGCGCATATTTTTGAGGTGATTCCGCAGGTGGCGGCGCTGTGCGGCCTGAAGGATTATCGTGTCGTGTCCAATAACGGGCCGGAAGCGGGGCAGACGGTGGATCATCTCCACTTCCATTTGCTCGGCGGCCGGACGCTGCACGAAATGGGGTAAGACGGATTGCAGTATATTGTCCTTGACCTGGAATGGAACGGAGCGTTTTCGCACAGGGCACACGGCTATTTCAACGAAATCATCGAGATCGGCGCGACGCGGATGAGTCCGGCCGGCGAGCCGCTGGACGGGTTTGAAATTCTGATCCGGCCGGTGGTCAGCCGCAAGCTGACGAGCCTGGTGACGGATCTGACCGGCATTGAGCAGAAGGAGCTGCGCGGCGGGGTTTCCTTTGCCGAGGCGGTGCGCCGCCTGCAGGAATGGATCGGAGAGCCGGAGGCGCTGCTGCTGACGTGGAGCACCACCGACCTGCTGGTGCTGCTGGAGAATTGCCGCTATTTCCTGGATACGGAGCGTATTCCGTTCATGACGCAGTACGCCGATGCACAGGCCTATGCCCAGAGTCGGATGGAGCTGGAAAATCCGGGACGGCAGATCGGCCTTTCCAAGGCGGCGGAGCTGCTCGGCATCTCGCTCTGCGGTATGGATATGCACCGTGCGGAGGATGACAGCCGTCTGACGGCGTGCATCCTGCAGAGGGTATGGGATGCGAAATCCTTTGCGGGGCGTGTGAAAACGGCGGATGAGGAGTTTTATGCCCGTCTGACCTTCAAAAACCGGATTGTATCCGCGGAGGACGATCCGCTGGTCAAGCGGGAATACCTGCAGTTTTCCTGCCCCTCCTGCGGAAAGCCGCTGCGGGCGAAAAGCCGGTTCCGCTTTTTCGGACATATGCTGTGTGCGGATATGGTGTGTAATTCCTGCAGGCAGGCGTATACCGCGCGGGTGCAGGTCAAGGAAAAATACGAGGGCGTCACCGTCAAAAAGCGGCTGACGCCGAAAAAACCGCCGGAGGCGAATACGAAGGAGGAAGCGGAGCATGAGTAAAGAAAAGGAAATGATGGGAAAGGCCAAGGAAAAGAGCATGGGCTTTCTGAAGGAATTCAAGGCCTTTGCGCTGCGCGGCAACGTCATCGATCTGGCCGTCGGTGTCATCATCGGCGGTGCGTTCCAGAGCATTGTGACCTCGGTGGTCAACGATCTGATCATGCCGTTTGTCGGACTGTTCATCGGCAACACGAATTTCAACGATGCGTTTGTGGTGCTGAAGCTGGCGGCGGGGGTGGAGCCCGGAACGCGCTATACGACCCTGGCCGATGCCAAGGCGGCGGGGGCCACGGTGTTTGCCTACGGCGCATTCATTACCCAGGTCATCAATTTCATCATTATGGCCTTCATCATCTTCCTGTTGGTGCGGGCCATCAACCGGATGTCGCAGATCGGACACAGGGAAGAGGAGGAAGCGCCCAAGGCGCCGACAACCAGGAAGTGCCCGTTCTGCTGCTCGGAGATTGCCATTGAGGCGACCCGCTGCCCGCACTGCACCTCGGAGCTGCCCGAGCTGCCGGCGGAGGAGACGGACGGAGAGACGGAAGAAGCGGCGGAATGACAGGACGCCGTGCGGCAGGAAAGGAGTGTGCACGAACATGGAGACGGAGTTGTCAAAAGCGGTGGAGGAATCCCGCGGGGAAATGATCAAGGCCCTGCGTGAGCTGGTGCGGATTCCGAGCGTCCGCGGCGAGGCGCTGCCCGGAAAGCCGTTCGGTGAGCCGGCGGCCGAGGTGCTGGACCGCTACCTGGAGATGGCGCGCGCGATGGGCTTTACCACGCGCTGCGTGGACCATTACGTCGGGACGGTGGATTTCGGGGAGGGGGAGCCCCTGCTCGGAATCCTGTGCCATCTGGATGTGGTGCCGGCGGGCGACGGCTGGACGGTGCCGCCGTTTGAGCTGACCGAGCGCGGCGACAGCCTGTACGGACGGGGGGCCATTGACGACAAGGGACCCGCGACGGCGGCGCTGTACGCGCTGTATGCGCTGAAGCGCAGCGGGACACCGCTGCGCCATGCGGTGCGGCTCATCGTGGGCTGCGACGAGGAGTGCGGCTCCTCCGATCTGGCCTATTACCGCGAGCACGAGGCGCTGCCGCGCCTGCTGTTTACGCCGGACGGAGATTATCCGGTCATCAACATCGAAAAGGGGCGTGTCAAGGCTTCGCTCGATGCGTCGTTTTCCGCGACGGCCGCACCCCGCACCCTGGAAAAGCTCGACGGCGGCTTTGTGGCCAATGCGGTGCCCGACCGGGCCTCGGCGGTGCTGCGCGGATTCTCGGCGGAGGAGGTGCGGGAGCTGCTGCCGCAGGACGGCGACGTGACCTTTACCGTTACCGAGCAGGAGGCCCGCGTGACGGTGGAGGCGCAGGGCGTGAGCGCCCATGCCTCACTGCCGGAGAAGGGCAGCAATGCACTGACGGCGCTGATCCGGGTGCTCAGCGCGATGCCGTTCGGCGGCTGCGACGGGTTTGACCGGCTGCAGGCGCTGGCCCGCCTGTTCCCTCATGGGGAGACAGACGGCGCGTCGGCGGGTCTGGCACGGCGGGACGAGCGCTCCGGCGCGCTGACGCTGGCATTTGATATTCTGCATTACGACGAGGAATCGCTGCATGCGGAGCTGGATATCCGGTTCCCGGTCAGCGAGACCTACGAGGGCGTGGTGACGGCCCTGCGCGAGGCCTGCGGCGACGTGATGGAGGTAACGGCGGAGGGCAGTGAGCCGCACTATGTGTCCGAATACAGCGATTTTGTGCAGACGCTGCTGAAGGTGTATGAGGAGCAGACCGGCAACGAGGGCTATTGCGTGGCCATCGGCGGCGGCACCTATGTGCACGAGATTCCGGGCGGTGTGGCGTTCGGGGCGGAATTCCCGGGTGAGGAGAACCATATGCACGGGGCCGACGAGCGCATCCGCACTGAAAGCCTGCTGCTCAATGCCAGGATTTTTGCGCATGCGGTGAAGGCGCTGTGTGAGTGATCCGGCGGACACGGCGGCACGCATCGTCTCTGTGCCATCCGCCGTCGGCGGATGGTGGGACGGAGCGGCTCACGGAAAAAACAGGTTTTTGGTATTCAAAAAGAGAGAGGGCAGAGCCAATCGGCTTTGCCCTCTCTCCTTTTGCTTTTTTCTGCCGTTTTGTGTGCTCAATATGTATCAGGATGGCACCCCATCGGGACACAGCGGTTAGGGGTTGCGGGAGCGGCGGCGTCCGGTACGTATCCGGGTCCGGTGCTCCTCCCGCAGCCGGCGGATACGGTCACCGAGCTTCTCGGTGGCAAAGGTCAGCATACGGAACAGCGATTCCGCGGCCAGCGTATAGATGACGGTCAGATGCATGCTGGAGGCGGGGATGTGCACGATGGAGAAGAATTCCGGAATAAAGAGAAAGCAGGCGGCCATCAGCGTGATATTGACAATCATGACCATGAGCCGGTAAGAGTTCAGCGGAGTGCTGATACGATGCAGGATCATGAAGCCGACCACCGCCATGACCAGCGTGGCGGCCGTCGCCACATCGCTTTTCGGCAGCTGGAAGACATGACCGCAGACGGCCAGGGAGGCGACGATAATGGTATCGGTCAGCCCGGCGGGCAGCGCCCGCAGCAGAACATTGCGCAGGAAATTGCCCTCGATACGGTTTTTGTTGACCTCAAGGGCCAGCAAAAAGCCGGGGAAGCCGATGGTAAACATGCTGATGAGCGAGATATGCGTCGGCTCCAGGGGATAGGTGAGGGTCATGACCGAGGTGGCGATGGCCAGCAGCAGCGAGAAGATATTCTTGACGAGGAACAGACTGGCGGAGCGCTGCACATTGTTAACGACGCGGCGGCCCTCCAGCACCACATGCGGCATATGGGCAAAATCGGAGTCGAGCAGCACAACCTGGGCGGCCTGCGACACGGCCTCGCTGCCGGAGACCATGGCAATGCTGCAGTCCGCATCCTTCATGGCGAGGATGTCGTTGACACCGTCACCGGTCATGGCAACGGTATGCCCCTGCGCCTTCAGCGCCCGCACTAAAAGCTGCTTCTGGCGTGGCGTCACGCGGCCGAACACGGTGTACTGTGCAGCGGCCGCAGTGACCTCCTCCTCGGTCGTCAGCGTCGCGGCATCCACATAGCTGTCGGCATTTTCGATGCCGGCCAGCCGCGCAATCTCCGCCACGGTTTCCGGATGGTCGCCGGAGATGACCTTGACGGCCACGCCCTGCTCTTTAAAATAGCGGAAGGTCTCGGGGGCGTTTTTGCGGATGGCGTTGGTCAGCGCAATGAAGGCGACCGGACGGATGTCCGCCGACAGGCCGACGGCCGTGACCGATTCCGCCTGACGGGCCAGCACCAGCACGCGGTACCCCTTCCGGAGCAGCGGCTCCACCGCTTCGCTGCAGGCGGAGACGGCGGCCCCGAGTACAAATTCGGGGGCCCCGAGCACCCAGGTGCCGTCCTCAAAGGTGACGGCACCGTATTTGACGGAGGAGGAGAAGGGCACGACCTCCTGCGGAGTGCAGACCGGCAGCAGGGAGCCGTGCGCTTCGCAGTGGCGGCGCAGCGCCTCCATGGTGGCATTGTTGTCGTGTGAGGCCGCGACGTAGCGGGCCAGCAGCTCCTCCGGAGAGCGGCCGGGAAGACCGTCCTGACCGGCCGGAAGAATCCGGCAGACCTGCATGGTTGGCTCCGTAATGGTGCCGGTTTTGTCAACGCACAGGACATCGACGCGCGCCAGCGCCTCGATGCTCTTCATGTCGTTCAGAAGCACCTTGCGCCGCGCCAGCCGGATGGTGCCGAGCGCGAGCGCGATGGTGATCAGCAGATACAGCCCCTCGGGGATCATGCCGATGACGGCCGCCACCATCGAAACGATGCTGTTGCCGAAGGTCTCGTGATTGACGTAATAGCCGAGGTAAAACAGCAGCGCACCGATGGGAATCAGGATAATGCCCATCCACTTCACGATTTTGTTGATGGAGCGGATCATCTCGGACTGCTCGCCGCGGGCGGATTTTTTGGCCTCGGCGGTCAGCTTGGCGATGTAGGCCTCGCTGCCGACGTTTTCGAGAACGGCACAGCATTCGCCGGAGACAATGAAGCTGCCGGAGAGCAGGGTGCTGCCGGCGGTTTTGGGAATTTCATCCTCCTCGCCGGTCAGCAGTGACTCGTTGACGCTGACGGAGCCGCAGAGCACCCGTGCGTCGGCACAGATCTGATCGCCCGCGGAAAACACCGCAACATCGTCCCGCACCAGCTCCTCGGAGCGGATGCGGCGCTGCTCGCCGTCGCGGATGACCGTGGCGTGCGGAGCGTTGAGCAAACTCATTTTATCCAGCGTCTTTTTGGCGCGGATCTCCTGAAAAATCCCGATCAGCGTGTTGCCGATGATGATCGGCAGGAAGGTCAGGTTGCGGAAGGAGCGGACGAGACACAGCAGTACGGTGATCGCCGCGAAGATAAAGTTGAAATAGGTCAGGGTGTTGGTCAGGATAATCTCCTTGACGCTTTTGCCGGGGGAATGCTCGGAGGTATTGACAAGCCCCTGCGCGACGCGCTCCTCGACCTCCTGCTGACTGAGGCCGGTCAGGGACGGGTTGTCCGGCTGCATACGACATCACCTGCTTACTGAAAAATCCGCGGCCGTACACGGCCGCACGAAAGCGCGGGGGCTCGGTCCCCGGGATTTCGGAATCAAGTCCGTACCGGCCGCGTGAAGGCCCCCGCACGGGGGGACGGTCGGCGGCTTTTCCGGAAAATATTCTCAGTATAGCACAGGAATGCCGAAAATACAATCCGTTTCCGGGAGAAGTTGAGCGGATTGCGTCACCGAAGCGGCAGCCGGAAGAGGAAACGCCTCAGATCAGCTTATAGGACTTGACGTATTCGATTTCCGCCCGGTCGGGCAGGGCCGCCTCATCCAGTCCCGCCCACGGAGCGGTCATGGCGGCCACCTCCATATAGAGAGGACGCGTGTAGCGGCCGACGGAGATGCGCCAGGTTTCCCGCCGGTCGATGTAAAACACGAACTGCGATTCCGTCCATTCCATGCCGAAGGTATGGAAGCCCTCATACAGCCCCGGGTCGGTGACGGTCTTTTTGACATATCCCGGGTGACCGTCCGGGTCGATCCAGGCCACGGTATGGGCCACGGAGCTGTCGGCCATGGCGGAGGAATTCAGGATTTCGATATGCAGATTTTTCAGCTCGTCCCCGCGGGGCTCCGCGTTCTCCGGATAGTGCATCAGGGCAAAGGACAGCCACCAGCCGGGAACCGACTGCAGCCGACAGCGGATTTCAAAGTATCCGCCCTTCTGGTCGAAAAAGCTGCGGGTGTGTACGGCCCCGGTGAGCCAGCGGTTCCCCTGCCTGCGGATGGACAGCAGGAGCCGTCCGTTTTCCAGCCGCTGCTCGGTGTAGCTGTAGCAAAAGCCGCTGTCCTTGAATTCCAGCTCGGGGCAGGGCACCCATTTGCTTTTGTCGAGGGAGCTTCCGCCGAAATCGTCAAAGAAGGTCTGTACCCAGTGCTTCTCGTTGCTCTGCTTGTATTCGGAGGGGGAGATGCCGTATTGCTGCCGGAAGAAGCGGCTGAAGGAGTGGATGGAGGTATAGCCGAGCATCTGGGAAATCTCGGTCACCGACATATTGTGGTCGAGGAATTCCCGGGCCTTGCTGAGCTTCAGCTCGTTGTAATAGTCCTTGAGCGATTTCTTCAGGTGCTGGGAAAAGAGATGGGAGATGTAGGAGTGGGTATAGCCGAAATGCTCGCTGACCTCCTTCAGCTGCCGGATGCCGATGATGTTCTGCTCCATATACTGCACCACGCTGTAGAACAGTGCCTCTGAGCCGGATTGGCGTTCGTTCGGGGCATAGTTGATCTGGGGCATGTTGACAAAATCCCGGTACAGCGCGCAGAGCAGCTCGGTCAGCAGCGCCTCCAGAACGGTCTCGCGCATGGCGTTGCGGGTGACGTATTCGTTGAAAATGTTGGTGAACACCGTGTACAGGTTGAATTTGTCGCCGGCCAGCGGCTGCTCGGCCGTGTCCAGCAGCTTTTTCAGAGGGCGGAAGGCCTCAAAACGCGGATCGGTCTCGTCGAAATCGAAGCCGCAGTAGAAAAAACGGAGCGGATCGTCGTTGTCGGAGCGGATGTTGTGGGTGTCTCCGGTACGGACGATAAAGACATCCCCCTGCCGGACGTCATAGTATTTGTCCCGGGTGAAGCAGGTACCGGAGCCGACAGCCATATAGCTCAGCTCATAGCATTCCTGCAGATGAAGCCCGTTTTCAAAATTGCGGTCGCAGATGACATCTCCCACCTGATGCAGCAGAATGGGGCCGTAGCGCACCGGAGCCCATTTATGTACATTATCAAAGTGGAACTTGACATTTTGCAGATAGGACATATCCGACTCTCCCTCCTGTTTCGGTACCGCCGTCGGGCGGTTAACAGAAACAGCTGATTTTGTGGGGCTGCAGAAACAGTATACACCGAATTCGATGACAAAAAAGGGGAATCTCGCAAAACAGCAAGTTCTGTTAAGCAACTTATCCTGTCATGACAAAGACAAGGACGATAGGACTATTGTATACTAAATTTGCAGCAAAAGCAACAGCTTTGTAGGAAATGCCGGTTCAAAACGAAGGGGAGTGTGCGGGAAGTGGGAATCAACATACGCGGCTACGGCGCAGCGGGAGACGGAGTCACCGACGATACGGCGGCTATCCGGGCGGCCGTGGAGGCCTGTCCCGCGGGCGGAGAGGTATACGTCCCGGAGGGGGTCTTTGCCTGCGCGGAGCTCCGGCTGAAGCCGCACATGACGCTGCGGGGCAGCCGTACCTGGGGCTACCGGGACGGCCCGGAGACCGCCTCCTGCCTGATTCCGTCCCGCGCGGAGGCCTCCTGTCTGCTCGATATCACGGATGCGGTGGGCAGCACACTGACCGGGCTGTCGCTGTGCGGGCGCGGACTCGGGACAGCGATGCACGGTGTGCGCATCGCCAAGGCGCAGGGCTACGGCCGGGAGGAGGATGCCGTCCGCATCGAGGGCTGCCGTGTGGCGGACTTTTCGGGGGATGCGCTGCATCTGGCGCACGTCTGGTGTGCCACGGTGCGGGACAACATGCTCAGCGGTTCACGCCACGGCGTGTACATCGACGGATGGGATTTGTTTTTATACGATAATTGGATGACGGCTAACCGGGAATGCGGAATTTACGGGGAGTGTCACAGCAATACGGCCGTTCTCTGTGAGGGAAACCGCGTGGAATGGAACGGCCGGGAGGGAATCCTCTCGGAGGGAGGGGTCACTTGGGTGCTGAGCGGCAATCATTTTGACCGCAACGGCCGGGAGGGTGCCTGTTTCCGGAACGCCAAGCATATCAATGTGACGGGCAACGTCTTTGCCCGCGACGGCTGGCGGGTGGAGACGGGAGAGTGCAGCGCCGCCCTGACGCTGGAGGGCTGCTGCGGAGTCTCGGTGCAGTCAAACGTGTTTCGCTCGCTGAAGGGGGACGGCAGCGCGGCCTCCCGCCATTCACCGGATTACGACCTGCGGCTGCACCGCCTGCATACGGCGGTCATCCGCGGCAATGTCATGTATCAGGCCGCCGTCATACAGAATGTATTGGATCTCGGAGAGCACTGCGAGACGGTGATGGCCGATAATGTCGGGTCGCCGGCGGGCGACAATTGCTGAGCGGAGGGAAGGAAGAATGCGGATGAAGATGCGGCGTGTGCTCCTGACGGCGGCGCTGGCGGCGCTGCTGCCGCTCGGCGGCGGTGTGACGGGGCCGGGCAGAGCAGGGGCGCAGGAGACTCTGCCCTCCGCCAGTGAGCTGTTTGCCTCCGGCGTGCCGGCCATGGAGGCCTCCGCGGCGGCGCGGGAGACGGCGGAGCATGCCGCCAACGGGTGGCTCGGACGGCTTCCCGGGACACGGGGGACCACGGTCTGCGTGACGGATTTCGGCGCGCGCGGCGACGACCGTGTCAGCGATACCGAGGCGATCCTTCGCGCCATGGAGGCGGCGGGTGAGGGCGGGACGGTGCTGTTTCCGGCCGGCACCTTTTATTGCGCGGAGCTTCGGGTGCCGTCGCACTGCTCACTCCTGTCCATGACGACCTGGGGGTTTGACGGCAGCGGAGCAACGGTGCTGGTGCGCAATACCCGGTCGGCCTCCTGCATCCTGGATCTGACGGGGGTCGAGGATGTGGTGATCGGCGGCATCTCGGTCGATACACTCGGAAAAACCGCGCAGACGGAGGTGGATGCCATCCGCATCGTCAACTCCCGCCGCGTGGATATCGCGGGCGGGAAGCTGACCACCGGCTACCGCGGGAGGGCAGTGTATGTGGAAAATTCCTCCCGGGTGACGGTGCGCGGCGCCATGCTGGCCAACAGCAGCTACGGCGTAGAGGCGGTCAGCGGCGAGGAGCTGCTGATTGCGGACTGCTGGCTGACCGGCTGCCATCCGGCGGGCTACTACGGCCACGGGACGGTGCGTCAGGTGCGCCTGACGGCCAACCGCATCGAGTGGTGCGGAACCGGGGCGCTGCTGGAAGGGGTCTCGGAGCATACGGCGGAGGGCAACTATTTCGACCGCTGTACGGTCGGCGGAATACGGGCTGTCGGCGGCGGGGGACTCCGGCTCTGCGGCAATATCAACCAGCGAAACGGCGTGACCAAGGGGACGGACGAATCCTGCAATGTGTATCTGGACGGCGTAACGGGTGCGGAATACCGCGGCAACGTGATGGAGGCCATCCGCGGTGACGGAGCCGACACCAACGTGAGCCCGGAATATGCCATGATTCTGCGGGGACTGCGGAACAGCCGGATCGTCGGCAATACAGCGTATAAGGGATATGTGGCGCAGCTGCTGCTCGATTACGGGGGACATCGCGATACCGAGATAGCCGGAAACCCGGGAACGGCGTATGCCCGGTAGCGTATCCGGAGCGGGACAGAAGGAGAACAACCGATGAAACATGCGAGGATATTGCGGCGGCTGCGGCTGGTGTGCCTGCTGCCGTGTCTGCCGCTGCTGCTGTTCGGCTGCCGGACGCAGCCGGGAGACAGCACGGCCGATGCGTCGGGCCGTACCGGAGGGGAGAGCGGAGTGACAACGGGGCTTGACGCATCGAATACGTCGCCCTCCGGAGACGGCAGCACGGCCTCCGCGACCACGGGGACAACACTGCCGCCGCTTCCGGCGGACGCCTTTTCCGGAGTGAGCACGGCCGATGTCCGCGATTTTGGGGCGGTCGGTGACGGCGCGGCGGACGATACGGCGGCGGTACAGGCGGCTGTCGATCGGGTGTCCGCGGACGGCGGAGGCTATGTGTATCTGCCGCCGGGGACCTATCGGCTGAATGCTGTCTGCCTGCGTCGGGGCGTTTGCCTGTACAGCGAACGGACGTGGAACCCGGAGGATGCGGGAAGCTGCGGCGAGACGGTGCTGGTGCCGCTGGACGGGTCGGTGCGCAGTGTCATTGCCCTGCCGGAGGAGGAAAACGCCTCGCTGCGCAATCTCTGTATCGACGGGCAGGGGCTCGGGACGGCGGTGGCCGGCGTGGCCTCGACGGTGACGGACGGGGTGACGGGCACCTCGGTGCGGATCGAGAATGTCTGCATCCGGAACTGCTCCGGTACGGGATTGGATCTTTCCCGTCACGCCATTGCCAGTGTGCGCGGCTGCCGGATCACGGGTTGCGGTACGGGTGTCCGTGTCGTCGGCTGGGATCAGTTTTTCTGTGACAATGTGATTGCCGGAAACCGCGGTGACGGGGTGGTGGCCTCCGGCGGTACGGCCATGAGCTTCTGCTATAACCGGGTCGGCTGGAACGACGGCTGCGGGCTCCGGTTTGAGGGCTACGGGCGCGTTTCCGTGACCGGCAACACCTTCGATTCCAACGCCGGACCCGGTGTCTACTGCAGCGGCTCGACCAATATGGCGCTGTATGCCAATCTGCTGGTGCGCAACGGGTGGAGCCCGCGTGCGGGGCTCACAAACGGCCGCTGTCAGATATCGGTCAATGCCTCCTCCGGCATCAACATCACGGAGAATGTGCTGCGTGCGGGGGCGGATGCACGGACCGGTGGCGCCGAGCCGGATTACGGCGTGATCGGAGACTGCATGAATACCTGTGTGATCCGGGACAACGTGTGGGAGAAGGCGGGGACGCGGGGACGCATCCTGACCGACGAGACACAGAATCTTCAGTGCGACATTCAGTCCTGAGCGCTGCGGCGCGGGACTGTGAGGGAGAAATATTCGGAAAGGGTGAAGGAACCATGAGCAAACGGTACAGAGCATGGGGCGCGGCGGTGCTGGCGGTCTGTGTGCTTCTCGGCGGCTGCGCGGCCGGCGGGGGAGAGAGCACGGACAGCGCGGTCTCCGGGCCGCCCTCGGGGGACACATCGGCCGTACAGCTGGATTTCGGCGGGGAGGAAATTATTCTGGCCTATCCGTGGAATCTGTCCTCACCGGACAGCAGTCCGTCGGCGGAGCGGCACTACCGGCATGTACAGGAGCTGAACCGGAAATACAACGTGACCATCACGGAAAAAACGGTCAACGGCTCCTACTACAACGCCAACATGGTGACGACGGTGCTGTCGGGCAAGCCGATGGGGCATATCATGATTGCCTATGACCAGTTCGCCGCCGACTACTATAAGGCGGGGATTTTCGCAAGGCTCAACGGTGCCATGCAGGCGACCGGGATCGATTTCCGCGATGAGACGCTCTATAACCAGCTGGTGACCCGGTTTTGCAATTTTGACGGATACCAGGTCGGCTTCTCGAACGGGGTTCAGGTGCAGAAGGACCTGTGGTTTGTCAATCTGCGGATGCTGCGTGAGGCGAGCATCGACATTTATGCCATTGTGGACAGCGGGGCATGGACCTGGGATAAGGCGGAGGAGCTCGGACGCCGCCTGACCAAGGATACCAACAGCGACGGGACGCCGGATATTTACGGAATCGGCGCCTCCTCGGCCAAGGAGCTGGCGGAGTCGCTGGCCTCCTCCAACGGAGCCTCGCTGACCCGTCTGGACGAAAACAACCGCCCGGTGCTGTGCTGGAGCGACCCGGCGGCGCTGGAGGCCATCAACCGGATGTATCAGTGGTGCGTGACGGACAACATCTGCCGCCCCACCATGTCCAACCGCTCATGGACACAGGCGGCCGCCGATTTTGCAAACGGCACCTATGCCATGCTGCACGGCCCGATCGACTATCTGAGCAGCTTCCAGAGTGCGGGCATGAAGGATGATTTCGGCGTGATCCCGCCTCCCAAGGGGCCGCAGGCCGCGGGAGACTGGTACACCTCGACCGGAACCGTCTCGTTTTTCCAGTTCATCCCCGTGACCTATGAGGCCCGGGCAGCGGAGCTGATTGCACTGTATCAGGAGCTGTCCCGCAGCACGGACGGCATGACCAAGGCGGAAAACTGGAAGGATCAGTATCTCGATCTGGTGAGGGACGAGGCCTCGATGGAATATCTGATGCGGCTCGGCTTTGAGGGGCGGCAGCGCCTGTGCCTGACGACGGCGGTGACCGATTCCTGGGGTGACCCCTCCATTGCCACGGTGTTTGAAAACATTTCCAAAAACGTGACCTCTCCCGGCGCGGCGATTCAGGAGTATACGAGCCAGTTCCAGGCGCAGATGGATGACCGCTGGGCGGGAGTGACCCTGACGGGGATTTCGTAAGCACGGAACGCCGGACGGGCAATATGTGACGGAGAAAGGCGGAACAGAGAGATGAAACGATGGATTTTTCGGGCGGCCGTTTTGGCGGTGCTGCTCTGGACGCTGCTGCTGCCTGCGGCAGCCGGCAGCCTGTCGGAAAATTTTGAGGGATATGCCTCGACGGACGATATGTCCCTCAATTACATATCCGACGGCAGCTTTGTGACCGATCTGACCCTGAGCAAAAAGGGCGGAGAGGGCGGATCGCAGGCGCTGAAGGCGGAGCTTGCGGTGCGGCAGAGCACGCCGAAGCCCTGGGGGATTATCCGCGCCATCTATCCGGACGATATGGGCAGCGAAACGGCCACCGGCTTCCGGCTGTGGGCCAAATGCGATCAGGACGGGGTCCGGCTGCGGGTACATATGCGGTATAACAACATGTCCTGGAAATACGGGAAGGAAATCACGCTGAGCCGCAGCGGACAGGTGTATGAAATCCCGTTTGCCGAGATGGAGCTGACGCAGGGTACGGTGTCGCACCCCGACCGGGCGCAGGATCCCACCCTGATCGGGGAGTGGCAGTTTGAGCTCGTCAACGACTGGTCGCAGAGCGATGTGACGGTCTATCTGGACAGCCTCGGCTATATCGAGCCGCAGCAGGAGGAGACGACCACGACCGCCTCGGCCACGCAGACGACCTCCGGGGAGCCGCAGGACGGCACGACCGCGTCCTCCTCGGCCACCGCCTCGGGAACGGAGACCTCCGGCAGCACGGCGGCTTCCGGAACGGAGACCTCCGGCAGCACGGTCGGACGGCAGACGACGTCCTCGGGGACAACGGTATCCGACGGGGAGCCGTCGGCCGGCCTGAGCACCGGAGCCACGGTCGCTCTGATTGCGGTCGGTGCGGCGGTGCTGGTCGGCGCCGGAGTGACGGTATGGGTGCTGCGGACACGCAAAAAATAGTCCCGAAGGGCCGGGACGCCGGCTTTTCATAAAAAAGAAAAAAGGAGAGTGGATTTTTATGCGCAGAAGACTGTGGAGTATTCTTTTGACACTGGCACTGTTCCTGACCTCGGCTGCGGTATGCTCCGCGGGAGCGGCGGATGCCTACCTGATCGAAAATTTTGACGGATACGCCGACGCGGCCGCACTCGGTGCGGCGTGGACTGCGGACGGGGTGACGCTGTCGCTCGACAACGGTGCGCTCAAGGCGGAGTACAAGGTGTACGGCATCGTCTACAGCCGCCGCCCGGATTTCAAAATCACCGTGCCGGAGGATGCGGCGGGCATCGGCTTTACGCTGAACAGCACCGCGGCGACCAAGAACCTCAAGCTGCGGCTGATTACCGGGACGGATGAGCACCGGTTTGTCTATCCTCTGGAGCTGAAGGAGGGGGAGAACCGCTTCCGGATCGCGTTCGATGCCGCCGGCTGGAGCCGGGTGGGCGGCTGGGGCAACGCCGGGGTGACGGTGCTGCCGAAGGCGCAGATCAGCGCGGTGCAGTTTGAGTCGTCGGGCGGTGTGTATACGCTGCACATCGACGACATCCGATTCCTGAAGGCCTCCGAGCTGGAGGAGCAGTCGGAGCCGGAGGTGCCGCAGGAGCCGACGCTGCCGGAGGATGCCTATGTGCTCGACGATTTCGAGGGCTACGCCAACAGCGCGTCTCTCGGCTACGGCAATCTGTGGCAGAACAACAGCGGCGGAGCCAATACCGTGACCGTGTCGCTCGACCGGGACGCGGGCCACGCCCGTGCGGGGGCGGCGCTGAAAATCGCGGCTACGGACAAGGGCTGGGTTACCGTGACGCGCAACAGCGTACAGATCCCGGCGGATGCCACCTCGATGACCTTCTGGGCCAGGGCGGAGGCCGAAACCGGTCTGAAGCTCGAGTTCCGCCTGAACAACAATTCCTATAAGTATGCACCCGCCCAGGCAATCAAGGTCGGCACGGAGGGCACCCTGTATACGGTGTACTTCGAGGATGTGGCCTATGTACCCGGCAGCGGCGACGACAAGGGGTGGACGGCCAATGACCGCTGCCTCGTGAACGCCATCAACTTTATGCGGGACGGATACAGCGCCATGACGCTGTATCTGGATGACATTTCGTTCGGCACGGAGCCGAAGCCGCTCGATCCCGACAGCCCGATTGCCAAGCTGCAGGAGGCCATCGAGCAGCTGCCCGAGACCGTGACGCTGGGGGATGTGGAGGCGGTGGAATCCGTCTATGCGCAGTATGCAGCCCTGACGGCGGAGGAGAAGAAGACAGTGAAAAACCGTCAGAAGCTGCTGGATGCCAAGGAGCTGACCGATGCCTGGCGGGAGACGCTCGGCGATCGGCTGGATACGGTGCGCGAGCTTGGTGACGGCATTGCGGCGCTGCCCGAAGCCGTGACGGAGAGGGAGCGTGCGGCGGTGGAGGCCCTGTGGAAAACGTATACGGAGCTGAATGAGGAGCAGCAGAAGCTGGTGCCCGGGTATGAGACGCTGGAGGCGGCGCATCAGGCGCTGAGCGGCGGACAGGGCCCCGCAGCCGGGGCGGCGCTGCCGGCGGCCGGTATGGCAGCCCTGCTGGCGGCCGGAGCCGCCGTGCTGCTTTGCGGAAAGAAACGCGGATAAACGGTGATGACCGACCCTGCGGCAGGCCGGGACCCCGGCCTGCCGTCCGGTCGTCCGTCCGATTGACAGAAAGGTGTGTGGTGAGATGCAAAACCGGGCTCGGCCATGGATGGGGGCGCTGACGGCCTGTGCCGTGCTGCTCGGAGCCTGTGTCCTCCCGTGCTGCGGTGCGGCGGAGGAGAGTGCGCTTCGTGCGGAGCCGACTGCGGGCGGAGACGCGGGCTCCTATGCGGCCTATGTGGCGGACCACACCCCATCCGATCGGGCGGAGGACAGGATCACGCTGACGACGGAGCAGCTCGGCCGCTCGGAGAAGAGCCGCCTGCTGCCCGACTACCTCGGATACGGGCAGGAGGTTGTGCTCAGCGAGGAGGGAGGCTGCGTCGAATATCGCTTTGAGGTCAAAACGGCGGGCTTCTATACGGTGACGGCGGACTTCTGCGTGCCGGCCGGACACCGGACGGCAGCGGAGCGGACGGTGCTTGTCAACGGGGAGCTTCCCTTTGCGGAGGCGGCCTCGCTGGTGTTCAAGCGCCGCTTTGTCAACGGCACCGAGATTCGCCGGGACGTGGGCGGCAACGATATACGCCCGGTACAGACCGAGGAGGAGGGGTGGCAGAGCCGCAGCCTGACCGATGCGGTAGGCTATTACGATACGCCGCTGACCTTCTATCTGGAGCAGGGAGTCAATACCCTGTGCTTTGAGGCGGTGCGCGAGCCGCTGATTCTCGGGCGGCTGGTATTGGCGGCGCCGGAGGCGCTGCCGTCCTATCGGGAGCTGGAGGAGCGTTACCGGGCGGAGGGACTGACCGACGGAGACGGTGCCCCGCTGCGGCTGCAGGGAGAGGCAGCGGACGTAAAGTCGGATCAGACGCTGGCTCCGGTGAGCGACCGCTCCTCGCCGGCGACCGAGCCGAGCAGCCCCTCCAAGATCCGCCTGAACAGCATCGGCGGCGAGAGCTTTTCGCAGACGGGCCAGTTCCTCACCTGGAGGTTTTATGTGGAGCGGCCCGGGCTGTATACCGTCGCCCTCAAATGGCGGCAGAATATCCAGCGCGGGCTGACCTCGGTGCGGAGAGTGTATCTGGACGGGCGCGTGCCCTGCGCCGAGCTGAACGCCGTGGAATTCCCCTACGGGGGCCGGTGGCGGACGGAGACGCTGGGGGACGGCACCTCGGATTTTCGGTTTTATTTCGGAGAGGGATGGCACGAGATCACGCTGGAGGTGTCGCTCGGGCGCATGGGCGAGGTGATGCGGCTGGCGCAGCAGAGCATGACCGAGCTCAACCGCATTTACCGCCGGATCCTGATGATTGCCGGCAGCACACCCGACCGCAACCGGGACTATCACTTTGAAAACCTGATTCCCGCCGATGTGGCGGCGCTGACGCAGCAGGCGCAGGCGCTGGAGTCTCTGTGCAACCTGGTGGAGGAGATTACCGGCTCCCGCGGGGCCAATGTGGCGGCGGTGGCGACGCTGGCGCGTCAGTGCGCACAGCTCGGTGTGCAGCCCGAGCGGATTGCCCGGAGCTTTTCGGTGTTCAAAAGCAACCTGGGAGCGCTCGGCACCTGGATGATGAATATTTCCGCACAGCCGCTGGAGCTGGATTATCTGCTGATACAGCCGGCGGGGACACCGCTGCCGCGGGCGGATGCCACGCTGTGGGAATCGATCGGGTATGAGCTGCGGATGTTTGTCTCCTCCTTCACGGAGGATTACAACACGGTCGCGGACACGGCGTCCGTGAGCGGTTACCGCAACGACACCCCGCTGCGGATCTGGATCACCAGCGGGCGGGATCAGGCACAGATCATCAAGGGAATTCTGGACGATACCTTTACCCCTCAGACGGGCATCCGCACCAAGATGGAGCTGGTGCAGGACAGTGCCCTGCTGCCGGCCACGGTGGCGGGCATCGGCCCCGATATTGCGCTGAGTGCGGGGGACAGCACCCCGGTCAACTATGCCCTGCGCGGGGCGGTGGCGGATCTGTCCGCCTTCCCGGAGTTTGAGGCCGTGCTGGATCGGTTTTACCCGGATGCCGTCACGCCCTACCGGTATAACGGCGGGGTATATGCGCTGCCGGTGACCCGCACGTTTCCGGTGATGTTTTACCGGAAGGACATTCTGGAGGATCTCGGACTCGCGGTGCCCGAAACCTGGGACGACGTAATCCGCATGGTCTCTGCCCTGTCACAGAATCATATGACCTTTACGCTGCCGGTGTCCACATCCTCCTCGCCGGGAGCCGGGACGGGCTCCTTTTATATGTTTCTGTTCCAGCACGGCGGCCGGATTTACCGGGAGGACGGGATTGCCTCCGATCTGGATTCGGAGGTAGCCGCGGCTGCCTTCCGCGAGTGGACGAACTTTTACATTCACTACGAATTTCCGCTGTCCTACGATTTTGTCAACCGGTTCCGGCTCGGAGAGACGCCGATCGGCATCGCGGATCTCGGCACCTACAACAACCTGATGGTGTCGGCGCCGGAAATCAAGGGACTTTGGGACTTCACCTGCGTCCCCGGTACACGGCAGGCGGACGGGACGGTGGATCGCTCCGTGGCCTCCTCCGGGACGGGGTGCATGATCTTCACCTCCTGCACACGGCCGGAGCTGGCCTGGCAGGTGCTGGACTGGTGGACCTCCGCCGAGACGCAGGCGCGGTTCGGTGCCGAGATGGAGAGCCTGCTCGGGGCGTCGGCGCGGTATGCAGCCGCCAACCGTGAAGCCTTTGCGGGGCTGGCCTGGAGTGCCGCGGAATACCGCACCATCGAGGCGCAGCGGGCGTGGGCACAGGGCGTGCCGGAGGTGCCGGGAGGCTACTTTACCTCGCGGCATATCGACAACGCGTTCCGGCGGGTGACCTATTACTGGGAGGATCCGAAGGACACGCTGACCGACTATGTCTATACCATCAACCAGGAGATCACCGGAAAGCGGAAGGAATTCGGGCTTCCCTACCGGGAGCAAACAAGAGGAGGGGATGCACCGTGAACAAGGAAGCCGTGCGGGGTCCCTTGGCGGGGCTGTCCGGCCGTCTGCGGCACACGGGACGGGAGATTGTCCGCAACTGGGATGCCTATCTGTTCAGCGCCCCGTTTTTTCTGATTTTTTTCGTGTTCACCGTTTTGCCGGTGCTGATCTCCATCGGTCTCAGCTTTACGTACTACAACATTCTGCAAAAGCCGATCTATATCGGGCTGCAGAACTACTTCAACCTGTTTCTCAACGACGATATTTTCCTGACGGCGGCGAAGAATACGCTGCTGATTGCGCTGATTACCGGCCCGATCGGCTATATTGCCTCCTTCCTGTTTGCGTGGCTGATTCATGAGCTGAGTCCCGGGCTGCGCGCCGTCATGATTGTCATTTTCTATGCTCCCTCCATCTCCGGCAACGTGTATATGGTGTGGTCGATCCTGTTTTCCGGAGATGCCTACGGCTACATCAATGCCGTGCTGATGAATTTCGGACTGGTGAACGAGCCGGTGCAGTGGCTGACCGACCCGGCCACCATGCTGCCCGTGGTGATTCTGGTCATGCTGTGGATGAGCCTCGGCTCCGGCTTCCTGGCCTTTGTGGCGGGACTGCAGACGGTGGATCGGTCGCTGTACGAGGCCGGGTATGTGGAGGGCGTGCGCAACCGCTGGCAGGAGCTGTGGCATATCACGCTTCCGGCGATGAAGCCGCAGCTGCTGTTCGGTGCCGTCATGTCCATCACGGCCTCCTTTTCGGCCGGGGAGGTCACCTCCGCCCTGTGCGGATTCCCCTCCACCGATTACGCGGCGCATACGATGATCAACCATCTGGCCGATTACGGCAGCGTGCGGTTTGAAATGGGCTATGCCTGTGCGATTGCCACCCTGCTGTTTTTCTGTATGATCGGCTGCAACGAGGTGATCCAGCGCGTGCTGCGGAAGGTGGGCTCCTGATGAGCGGCAAGAGACGAGACGAAAGGAGATACGCGATATGACGGGGAAAGCGCTTGCGCCGAAGCTCCGGCGCAGACGGCTGCACGGCCGCTCCCGCGCCGGAAATGCGGTGAACTTTCTGTTTTTGGTGTGGATCGGGGCGTTTATGGCGCTGCCGATGGTCTACGCGGTCAGCAGTGCCTTCAAGCCGATGGATGAGCTGTTTCTGTTCCCGCCGCGCTTCCTGGTGCGCCATCCGACGCTCGATAATTTCAGCGACCTGTTCCGCCTGATGGCCTCCTCCTGGGTCCCGTTTACACGCTATCTGTTCAACACGGTGATGCTCGCCGTGACGGCAACGGCCGGCAACGTGATTTTCTGCTCCATGGCGGCCTATATGCTGGAGAAGCGCCGCTTCCCCGGCGCCTCCTTCCTGTACCGGACGGTGGTGCTGGCCCTGATGTTTTCGGGGGCAGTGACGGCTATTCCCAACTATCTGGTGATGGCGCGGCTGCACTGGATCGACAGCTGCCTGGCGCTCATCATCCCCGCCTTTGCCACGCCGATCGGGCTGTTTCTGATGAAGCAGTTCATGGGCATCGTGCATGACAGCCTGATCGAATCGGCCAAGCTGGACGGCGCCGGGGAATGGCATATTTTCTGGAAGATCGTGATGCCGCTCGTGCGGCCTGCCTGGCAGACGCTCATCATTTTTTCCTTTCAGTCCACGTGGAACATGACCGGCGGCAGCTTCATCTTCAGCGAGGAGCTGAAAACGCTGCCCACCGCGCTCAGCCAGGTGCTGCAGGGAGGCATTGCGCGCACCGGCGTCAGCTGCGTGGTGGCGCTGCTCGTGATGGTGATTCCCATCGCGGTATTTATCGGCTCGGAGAGCAAGGTGCTGGAGACCATGGGAACCTCCGGCATCAAGGAATAAAGGGGGCGGCAGGATGCACAGGCGAAACATGGGATGGGCGGCTCTGGCGGCGGCCCTGCTGCTGTGCCTTATGCCGCTGACCGCGGCGGCGGAGGCTCCTTTTTACGATTACGGCTATGACGACCGGGGAGAGCCCGTCCGTGCGCCGCGCGCCTATGAGCTGTACCGGGTGGCGGATGCCGCCGTGATGGGAACGGCGCTGAAAAATCCCGGTGATCTGGCGGTGTACGGAGAGGAAATCTATATCGCGGATACCGGCAATCATCGCATCGTGGTGCTGGACGGCACGTTCCGGCTGCTGCGGGAATGGGACGGCGCGGACACGCCGTCCGGCCGCCTGCAGTTTTCCTCCCCCGAGGGAGTTACCGTGACGGAGGACGGCCGGGTGCTGGTGGCGGACACCGGCAACGGCCGCCTGGTGGCGACGGATACGGAGGGACGGTTCCTGGCGGAATACGGTGTCCCCGAGACGGACATTCTCCCGGCGGACTTTCTGTACCGCCCCGTCAAGGCGGCCGTGGACCGGGCGGGGCGGATGTATGTGGTGTCCCGCAGCTTCAATATGGGGCTGCTGCAGCTTGACGGAGACGGGCGGTTTATTCAGACGCTGGGGGCCGCCAAGGTGCAGGTGACGGTATGGGATCTGCTGTGGCGGCTGATCTCCACGAGGGAGCAGCAGGCGCGTATGGCCCAGTTTGTACCGACGGAATACAACAACCTGACGGTGGACGCGGAGGATTTTGTCTATGCCACGACCGCCATCTATGAGGAATACCGGATAGAGGCCTACGGGCTGACGGCGGTGCGCAAGCTGAACGCCAACGGCAACGACATTCTGAAGCATGCCATGCCGGCCGGGGAGCTGCTGTATACGGTGAAGGGGCAGTTTGCAGGCCCCTCCCGCATCGTGGACGTGTATGCCGGGGAGTACAGCTGCTTCAGCCTGCTGGATGCCAACCGCGGCCGGGTGTTTACCTATGACAGCACGGGGATGCTGCTGTATATTTTCGGAACCTACGGGGATATGGCCGGTGCACTCAAAAACCCGCGGGCGCTGGATAAGCTCGGGGAGCTGTTTCTCGTGCTGGACAGCACCAAAAACACGGTGACGGCCTACAGCCCGACCCGGTATGCGCAGTGTATCGACCGTGCGGTGGCCTTTCATGCACAGGATGCCTATGACCGGGAGGCGGAGCAGTGGGAGACCGTGCTTCGCCTAAACGGCAACTCGGATCTGGCGTATACCGGCCTCGGCAAGGCGGCCTTCCGGCGCGGGGACTATGCCGGGGCGATGGAGTATTTTGAAAAGGCCGGTGACCGCACCGATTACAGCAAGGCCTTTCAGTATCGTCGGCGGGAGATCATTGCGTCCGGCTTTATGTGGGCGGTGCCGACGCTCGCGGCGGCAATCGTGCTGCTGACGGCAGCGGTCCGGGTGAAGCGAAGGCTCCGCCCGGCGCAGACGGATCCGCTGTCCTTCCGGGGTAAGCTTGCCTACAGCCGGTATGTGATGTTCCATCCGGTGGACGGCTTTTGGGATCTGAAGCGGGAAAACCGGGGCAGCCTGCGGGTGGCCCTGCTGTTTGTCGGGCTTTTGTGTGTCCTGACCGTGGTCAGCCGCCAGTGGACGGGCTTCCTGTTCAATACGGCCGATCCGCAGGAGCTCAGTCTGCCGGTGGAGCTGTCCAAGGTGCTGCTGCCGTTCGGGCTGTGGTGCCTCTCCGATTGGTGTGTCACCTCGCTGATGCAGGGAGAGGGGCGGCTGCGGGATATTGCCGTCATGACGGGCTATGCCCTGTACCCGCTGCTGATTTTTCAGACGGCGGCGGTGATGCTGTCCAACCTGATGACCGATAAGGAGACGGACTTTTATCTGTTTTTTGTGGTGCTCGGGGTGGTCTGGAGCCTCGGACTTGTGCTGGTCGGGCATCAGCAGATTCACGATTATACGCCGGGACGGTCTCTGTTTGTAGTGCTCCTGACGGTGGTGGTGATGGCCGTTTTGGTGTTCCTGTCCATTCTGCTTGTGGTGCTGCTGCAGCAGATGGTGGGCTTTGCGGGAGATCTGATCCGGGAAATCTCCTACCGCGTGTGAGAGGGGGAAGAACGATGAGACAGCATCGGTATCGGCGTGCCGCGGCAGCGTGGCTGGCGGCGGGCGTCTGGCTGCTCGGCGGCTGCGGAATTGCCGCGGTGGTGGAGCCTCCCCTCCGCGAGGAGCAGCTGGTGTATGCCGGGACCACCGAGAGCGATCCCGCGTGCCGGGAGTTCCGGGAGGTGCTCTCCCGCGACGGGCTCACGCTGCTTGTCAACGACCGCACGGCGGAGGTCGCGGTGCGGGACGCCGCGGGAGTGTATTGGTATTCCAACCCGCAGGAGCGCGACAGCGACCCGGTGGCCTCCGAGGAAAACCGGAGGGCCATGGCAGCCCAGGCCCGGATCGTCTATTCCGATGCCGCGGGCCACATGCGCTCCATGAATACCTATACGGATGCCGTGGCGCGCGGACAGTATCGGATCACCGCAGAGGGGGATACCCTGTCCGTGCAGTATACGCTCGGAGAGGTCGAGGAGAAAAAGCTGGTTCCCGTGGTGGTAGAGCGGGAGCGGTTTGAGAGGCTGATTCTGCAGCAGCTCGATGAGACGCAGAAAAAGACGATCGAGCGGTATTACATGCTGGTGGATCTGCCGCAGGTGCAGGACGAGGCCTACCGGCGGGAGCTGGAGGTGCGCTATCCGGCGGCCAGAAAGGGGCCGGTCTGGGTGCTGCGCAGCAGCCCTCCGGCCCCGCAGGTGGAGGAGAAGATTCATGCCGTCGTATCGCAGACGGCATATACCCGGGAGGACCTGGAGGCGGATGCCGCCGCCAACGGAGTGGACAGTGCGGCGGAGACCGCCGTGTTCAATCTGACGGTGGAATATACGCTGCGGGAGGGGCGGCTGCTTGTGACGCTGCCCGGCGACAGGCTGCAGATGCCGCAATCCTGCCTCATCGAGCAGGTGGCCCTGCTGGAGTATTTCGGGGCAGCCTCCGTCGGCTCGGACGGCTATCTGCTGCTGCCCGACGGCTCGGGCTCCCTGATGTATTTCGACAACGGAAAGGACGGGATGGCGCCGTATGCGGTGCCCGTTTACGGCCGCGATCCCGCCGTCAGCCTCTCGGAAAATCCCTATTGCACCGCCGGAGTCAATCTGCCGGTGTTCGGGCTGAAAAACGGGGAGACGGCGTTTTTGGCGGTCATCGAGCAGGGGGACGCGCTGGCCAATGTCTGCGCCCATCCCTCCGGAGCCGCCGTCGGCTGCAACGCGGTCTATGCGGCGTTCCGCGTCCGGGAGAAGGCGGTGCTGTCGGTCGGCAGCGCCGACAACGTCCGGAATATCTATCAGCAGGAGCGCTACTCCGGAGATTTTGCGGTCGGGTATTACTTCCTGAACGGCGAGCAGGCCGATTACGTCGGCATGGCCGAGGTATGCCGCAGGGCGCTGTCCATTGAGCAGACCGCCTCGGTGGTCGGGGAGCGGCCGCTGTATGTGGAGACCGTCGGGGCCATCCGGGCCACGGAAAACCGGCTCGGATTCCCGGTGGAGCGTACCCGTGTGCTGACCTCCTTCGGGGAGACCGCCGACCTGATCGGGGAGCTGTGCGGGATGGGCGTGAGTCCCGCAGCCCTGCGGATACGGTGCAGCGGGATGTGGCAGGGCGGAATGCGGCAGGGCTACGCCGCGTCGCTGAAAACCGAAGCCGCGCTCGGCGGAGATGACGGCTTTGCCGCCCTCTGTGCGGCGGCCAAGCGGCTGGGGGTCTCGCTCTATCCGGATGCCGACCTGCTGTACGTATACCGGAATACCTGGGGAGACGGGTACCGTGTCGGAGCGGATACCGCGCGGTTTCTGACCCGCACCCGGGCGGAGGTGTACCCTCATAACCCGGCTACCTTTGCGCTGGATACGGAGGCGCAGCCGCGCTATCTGATCAGTCCGCGCCGGTACGGCGATGTGTTTGCGGCATTCGGCCGCACGCTGGAGGCACTGCCCTGCTCGGGGGCTTCTCTGCGCAGCGTTGGGCGGGATCTGGCGGCGGATTACCGCGAAAATGCCGTGATCGACCGTCAGACGGCGCGGCAGCGGCTGTGCGCGGCGCTCGACAGCCTGCAGGGAACCGAGCTGATGGCGGAAAACGGGAATGCCTACCTCCTGCCGCGGCTGTCCCATATTGTGGAGCTGCCGACGGAGTCCTGCGGCTACGATATCTGCGATGAGAGCGTGCCGTTCCTGCAGCTGGTCATCAGCGGCTCCGTGAACTATGCGGGAAAGCCGGTGAATCTGAGCTCCGGCGAACGGCGCGGACTGCTGCGGGCGGTGGAGACCGGGGCCGGCTTCCTGTTCACCGTGACGGCGGCGGGGAGCGACCGCGTGCGCGGCACGGACTACGACGGCTACTATGCCTGCGCCTGGTCGGAGGTGCGCGGCCTGCTGCAGGAGACGCGGCAGCAGGCCGCAGCGGCGGACAGGACGGCGGGCCTGCGGATGGCCGACCACGAACGGCTGGCGGACGGCGTGTACCGCACGACCTTCGCGGACGGCACCCGCGTGACGGTCAACTACAATCGGTACCCGTATGTCGGGAACGGCATACGGATAGAGGCGGAAGCTTATGCGGTGCAGTAAGGAGGAATGTGCCATGCCGAAACGGAACAGACCGCGACGGGTGCCGTCGCTGGAGGTCCGGCAGAGACGGATGGGATATGTGTTTACGGCACCGCTGATGGTGGGTATGCTGGCGTTTGTGGTGTTTCCGGTGCTGCAGTCGCTGCTGTTCAGCTTCAGCAGGCTGAGCGTGGTGGCCTCCGGCTACCGGCTCGATTTCCTGGGACTTGAGAATTACCGCTACATTTTCGCGGTGGACCCGGAATACCGCACCATGGTGCTGACCGCGCTGCGGGATATGCTGGTAAACGTGCCGGTAGTGGTGCTGTTCAGCTTTTTTGTGGCGAGCCTCCTTAATCAGAAATTCCGGGGACGCAGCGCGGTGCGCGCGATTCTGTTTCTGCCGGTAATTATCGCCTCGGGCGTGGTGCAGAGCGTGGACCGGGGCGACCAGTTCAGCTCTCTGATTGCGGCCGGGACGCAGGCGGGCACCGAGGCGGTGGGAGAGCAGCTGTCGGAAAAGCTGATTCTCTATCTGCAGGAGCTGAACATCAGCCCGCAGATCACCCATTTCATCATCGACACCGTCTCACGGGTCTACGACATCACCGTGATGTCCGCCGTGCCGATCATTATTTTCCTGGCGGGGCTTCAGTCGGTATCCCCCTCCCTGTTCGAGGCCGGCTATATGGAGGGAGCCACCAAATGGGAGATCTTTTGGAAAATCAGCCTGCCGATGGTCAGTCCGCTGATTCTGGTGTCGGTGGTTTACTGTGTCATCGACTCGTTTACCAATGTCAGCAACCCCGTCATCAGCCGCATTCATTCGTCAGCCTACGATTCGCTGAATTTTGGGCTGAGCGCGGCCATGGCCTGGAGCTATACGGTGCTGATTCTGGCGGTGCTCGGGCTGATTTATAAGCTGATCAACCGGCATATTTTCTATCATGAGTAAAGGAGGGAGCGCCGTGGAGGCGACCAACAGGAGGCGGAGGCTGTCCGATGAGACCCGGCAGGCGGTCTGGAAGCGGGCCGGGCTGCTGGCCTGGGCGGTGGTGAGGGGAATTTTGCTCTGCGGCATCTGCTTTGTGGTGCTGTTTCCCCTGTTTTCCAAGGTGTCCCGGTCGTTTATGGCGCCGGAGGATCTCTATAATCTGACGGTGCGCTATATCCCGGCCCATGCCACGCTGCAGAATTACCGGCTGATGTGGGTGTGGATGGATATGCCGAAAACGCTGTTCGTCACGCTCGGCATTTCGCTGCTGGTGGGGGTCTGCCAGACGGCGGCCGCCACCTGGGTGGGCTACGGCTTTGCCCGCTTCCGCTTCCGCGGGAGAGGACTGCTGTTTGCGGGCATGATTGTCTGCATGGTGATCCCGCCCGACCTGATGCTGATGCCGCTGTACCTTCTGTTTCAGGGGGCGCATCTGATCGATACCCCCTGGCCGTTTGTCCTGATGGGACTGACCTGCACCGGCCTGAAAAACGGGCTGTATGTGTTTTTGCTGCGTCAGTATTTTATGGGGATGCCCGGGGCGCTGGAGGAGGCGGCCTACGTGGACGGCGCGGGGCCGATGCGGGCCTTCCTGACGGTGATGCTGCCGGGGGCCGTTCCGATGATGGTGACGGTGTTTTTGTTTTCCTGCGTATGGCAATGGCTGGACAGCCTGTATTCCTCCGTGTTTTTTCAGGAGGTGCGCACGATGACCTCCGCGCTGACAGGGCTCGGCCATGTCAACGATATGAGCGGACTCGGGGTATCCGATCCGGCGGCCGTCACGCTGATCAAATACGCGGGGATCGTCCTGCTGATTCTTCCGATGGTGATACTGTATCTGTTCTGCCAGCGCTTTTTTGTGGAGAGCATCGAGCGGAGCGGCCTGGTCGGCTGACCCGCCGTGCAGCACAAAATACAGAGAGAGGGGGCTCCGCAGATCGCGGAGCCCCCTCTCAGCC
>URYX01000006.1 GCA_900552225.1 uncultured Oscillospiraceae bacterium
CAAAAAGAGGCTGCGGCAGGAGAAGGATGGGAAACGCGGGGTACGGCGGCAGCAGCCGTGCGTACCGTCGGATTTTCGGCATGCCGACCGGGCCGCTGTTTGTCCGAAAAGCCAAGAAAATCGGCGGCCGGGGAAGCGCGGTGCGGAGGCTTTACGCAGACCGGGAGGCCGGCGGAGCGGAATCCGGAGGGTTTACGGAGATTGAAGGGCCGGAGGAGTACGATGCGGCGGGTTTTTCGGTAACTCATAGGGCGGCGGGATCATGATTCCGCTGCTTGGAGGCATATTTTCGGCCGATCGAGGGGGGACGGCACAGAAAAAGCCGAAAAAGGCTTGCATTTTTCCGAAAAGCGTGGTACACTACTGAATAGTAAGGTATAGTCAGTCAAGAAAGGAGTGGGGTGACCCGCTCTTTTGTGTTGAATGGGGGAAATTGCATGGGCTCCGGAAAACGGAGGGACGGCCGCGGCACCGTGGAGATCTGCCGGGAGATTGCACAGCCCGAGGCGGAAAGGCTGGGGCTTTCGCTGTGGGACGTGCGTTTTGTCAAGGAGGGTGCCACGTGGTACCTGCGGTACATCATCGACAAGGACGGCGGCGTGGACATCAACGATTGCGTGGCGCTGACGCGGGCGCTCAATCCGCTGCTCGATGCGGCGGACCCGATCGAGCAGAGCTACTGCCTGGAGGTGCAGTCCCCCGGCGTGGAGCGGGAGCTGACGCGTCCCGAGCACTTTGAGGCCTGCAAGGGCATGGCGGTGGCGATTACGCTGATCCGCCCGCTGGAGGGAGAACGCGAATTTGCCGGGCTGCTGCTCGGACTCACTCCGGACGGGGTGAGCATCGAGGAGGAGGACGGCACCGAGCGCACCTTCCCGCAGAAGGAGATGGCGCGGGTGCATCTGATCGATGTCTGGGAGGACGACGGCGAGGACGGCGGAGAAATCGTGTAAAAGAGCCCAGGCCGTTTTTTGAAAAACCATAAAAATTGCTGCACGGGTGACCGGCAGAGGGAGGAATAGAACGACATGAAAGAGAAGGACAAATTCAACGCCGAATTTTTTGAGGCGCTGAAGCTGCTGGAAAAGGAAAAGGGAATTGACGGAGAATATCTGCTGGAAAAAATCCGCGCGGCCATCCTCATTGCGGTGAAGCGTGACTTCAACACGGAGGAGGAGCACGTGGAGATCGTGATGGATCCGGCGACGGCGGAGTTTACCGTGTCGCTGCTCAAGACCGTGGCGGAGGAAGTGGAAAATCCGGCAGCGGAGATGACGCTTGAGGAGGCGCAGACCTATGTGAAGAAGCCGGCGATCGGGGATACGGTGCGGATCCCGCTGCAGACCAAGCAGTTCGGGCGCATCGCCGCCCAGACGGCCAAGCATGTGATCCGCCAGGGCATCCGGGAGGCGGAGCGCGGCCGTCAGCTGCAGGAGTTCCAGCGCCGCAATCAGGAGCTGATTACGGCACTGGTGCTGCGGGTGGATCCCGCCTCCGGCGCGGCTACGCTCGAAATCGGCAAGAACGAGGCGGTGCTGCCGAAGACGGAGCAGCTTCCCGACGACAACCTCAAGGAGGGCATGCGCGTCAAGGTGTTCGTGGCGGATGTCCGTGAGGGTGACCGCGGGCCGCGCGTGCTGCTGTCGCGGACTCATCCGGGGCTTGTCAAGCGGATGTTTGAGATGGAAGTGCCGGAAATCTTCAACGGCGTGGTGGAGATCAAGGCGGTCTCCCGCGAGGCGGGCTCCCGCACCAAGATGGCCGTGCTGTCGCACGACGAGAATGTGGATGCGGTCGGTGCCTGCATCGGTCAGCGCGGAGCCCGCGTGGCCGGTATTGTGGACGAGCTGGGCGGCGAAAAGATCGATATCGTGGAATACAGCGAGGATCCGGCCGCCTTTATTGCGGCGGCGCTGTCGCCGGCCAAGGTGGTGTCGGTCGAGGTGGATCCCGACGGGGCCAAGAGCTGCCGTGTGACCGTGCCGGATGCGCAGCTCTCGCTGGCCATCGGCAACAAGGGACAGAATGCGCGTCTGGCCGCCAAGCTGACCGGCTGGAAGATCGATATCCGTCCGGAGAGCGGCTTCTTCGGTGAGGAGGAGCCGGAAAAGGCGGCGGAGAGCGCAGAAAGCGCGGAGGCTGCAGCGGCGGAATAAGGAGGCCGGTGCGGCGATAAAGCAATAAAACAGGCGGCCTGCGGCCGCAGGGAAAGGGGCAGAGAGTATGCAGCCGAAAAAAGTACCGCTGCGGAAGTGCATCGGGTGCGGGGAGATGAAGCCGAAACGGGAGCTGACACGGATTGTGCGGTCTCCCGACGGGGTGATTTCGCTCGATCCCGTCGGGAAAGCACCCGGCCGCGGCGCCTATCTCTGCCCTCGGGCGGAATGCCTGCGCCTGGCGCGGAAGGCCAAGCGGCTCGAAAGAGCCTTTGCCTGTGCCATTCCCGCGGAGGTGTACGATACGATGGAGGAGGCGCTCGGAAAAGGCGATGGATAAGCAGCTCGGCAGATTGGGTCTTGCCAAACGCGCCGGACGTCTTGCAATCGGCTTTGATCCCGCGCTGAAGGCGGTGAAGGACGGCTCGGCCGTTCTGATCCTGCTGGCGTCGGATCTCTCGGAAAAGACCCTCAAGGAATGGCGGTTCGCCGCCGAACGGTATGCGGTGCCGGAGCAGACGGAGCCGTATACCAAGGAAGAGCTCGGCGGGGCGCTCGGCGCGTATCGGGCCGTCGGACTCATTGCGGTATGCGATGAGGGATTTGCGGCGGCGATGCACCGGACCGCCCACACACAAGAGGAGGAATGAACCCTATGATGCAAAAAACGCGTATCAGTGATATTGCCAAGGATTTCGGCGTGACCAATAAAACGGTGATCGATTTGCTCGCCACCGTCTGTGAGCCGGCCAAAAAGAGCAACAGCACGCTGACGGAGGAGGAGCTGGATCTGATTTTCGAGCTGTTTACCCAGCAGCACGAGACGAAGGATCTGACGGAGTATTTCGCGACGGCCAACGAGAAAAAAGAGGAGCCGGCCGCCCCGGCCGCCGCTGCGCAGCCGGAGGCCCCGGCGGCTCAGACGGCTCCCGCGGCGGGAGCGGCGACTGCGGCCCGGGCCGCGTCCGCGCCGACGGCGCCGCAGGACAAGCCGGCCGAAAGGAAGCCAGAGAAAAAGCCGGCGGCCGCCATGCCCGGCATGATTACGCGGCCGCAGCAGAAGCCGAAGAAGAACGACAATGCCGGCAATGCGCAGCGGCCGGCGCAGCGTGAGGTGCGCACCATCGACACCCGCACGCCGCAGGTCAACATCGGCAAGTACGATGAGAAATTCGATACGATGGCGCAGACCTCGTCGCAGGTGCGCCGCGGCGCGGACAACGTCAAAAAGCAGAAGATCAACAAGCGTCCGCAGCAGGATCGCCGGCAGCAGAAGCACCGCGAGACCGAGGCGGAGCGTATGAAGCGTATCCAGCTTGAGCGCCAGAAGAAGCAGGCGACGATCACGGTCGGGGAGACGATTACGGTCGGTGAGCTGGCGTCCCGTCTGAAGGCGACGGCCGGTGAGGTCATCAAGAAGCTGATGATGCTCGGCGTGATGGCGTCGGTCAACGAGGAGATCGACTTCGACACCGCCTATCTGGTGGCGGAGGAATTCCACACCAAGGTGGAGCGCGAGGTCGTGGTGACCATTGAGGAGCGCATCATCGACGACAGCGAGGACAAGGATACCGATCTGAAGCCGCGCGACCCGGTGGTGGTGGTCATGGGACACGTTGACCACGGTAAGACCTCGATCCTGGATGCCATCCGCAAGACGCATGTGACCGCCGGAGAGGCGGGCGGCATTACGCAGCACATCGGCGCCTACCGGGTGGAGGTGAACGGCCAGTCCATCACCTTCCTGGATACCCCGGGCCACGCTGCCTTTACATCCATGCGGGCGCGCGGTGCTCAGGTGACCGATATTGCCATCCTGGTGGTGGCGGCGGACGACGGCATCATGCCGCAGACGGTGGAGGCCATCAACCACGCGAAGGCGGCGGGTGTCTCCATCATCGTGGCCATCAACAAGATGGATAAGCCGGAGGCCAATCCCGACCGCGTCAAGCAGCAGCTCACCGAATATGAGCTGGTGCCGGAGGAGTGGGGCGGCGACGTCATCTGCGTGCCGGTTTCCGCGGCGACGGGTCAGGGCATTGACAACCTGCTCGAAACGGTGCTGCTGGTGGCGGAGGTCAAGGAGCTGAAGGCGAATCCCGACCGGGCCGCCAAGGGCACGGTCATCGAGGCGCGGCTGGATAAGGGCCGCGGCCCGATTGCCACGATCCTCGTGCAGAACGGAACGCTGCATGCGGGCGACATTGTCGTGGCCGGCACGGCGGTCGGCCGTGTGCGCGCCATGACCGATGAAAACGGCAAGAAGGTGGAGGCGGCCGGTCCGTCCACGCCGGTGGAGATTATGGGCCTTGACGAGGTGCCGGTCTCGGGCGATATCGTCAACGCCGTGACGGATGAGCGGCTGGCCCGCGAATTGGTGGAGCAGCGCAAGCAGACCGCCAAGGAGGAGGTATTCAGCCAGTATACCAAGGTGACGCTCGACAATCTGTTCGATCAGATGAAGGAGGGCGACATGAAGGAGCTCGACATCATCGTCAAGGCGGATGTGCAGGGCTCGGTGGAGGCGGTGCGCCAGTCGCTGGAAAAGCTGTCCAACGAGGAGGTGCGCGTGCGCGTGATCCACGGCGCGGTCGGTGCCATCAGCGAGAGCGACGTTATGCTGGCGGATGCCTCCAACGCGATCATCGTCGGCTTCAACGTGCGGCCGGAGCCGCTTGCGGCCGAGGCGGCGGCGCGGGCCAAGGTGGATATGCGGATGTACCGCATCATCTACGACTGCATCGAGGAGATCAAGACCGCCATGAAGGGCATGCTGGCGCCCAAGACGCGCGAGGTGCTGCACGGCAGCGCCGAGGTGCGTCAGGTGTACAAGATTACCGGCGTCGGACAGGTGGCGGGCTGCTATGTGACCGACGGCAAGATCTGCCGCGGCGACCTGATCCGCGTGGTGCGTGACGGCATTATTATTGCGGACGACAAGATGAGCTCGCTCAAGCGCTTCAAGGACGACCAGCGTGAGGTGGCCCAGGGCTATGAGTGCGGTCTGGCGCTGGAGAAGTACGCCGACCTGCACGAGGGCGATGTGCTGGAGTCGTATATCATTGAGGAGTACCGCGACTGAGACAGAGGCCCGAGACGGGCCGGGAAGAAAGGAAACGTATGGGAAATCATCATATGGACCGCATCCGGGAGGATATCACGCGCGAGCTGACGGCCATTCTGCGTACCGTCAAGGATCCGCGCGTGGGCGACGGGCTGATTTCCGTTTTGCGGGTGGAGGTCAGCAACGACCTGTCGTATGCGACGGTGCACATCACCTCGCTCGGAGGGATGGAGGCGGCAAAGCAGGCCGTTAAGGGGCTGCAGTCGGCAGCCGGCTATATGCGCAAGAGCCTCGGTGGGGCGCTGAAGCTGCGGCATACGCCGGAGCTGCGCTTTGTGCCGGACGACTCCATCGCCTACAGCGCGCAGATCGAGGAAAAGCTGCTGCAGCTGGAGCGGGAGAAGAAGGAGCGTGAGCAGCATGACTGACCGGCCCACGCTGACGGCGGAGGAGACGGCCCGCGTGCTGCTGGACGCGGAGGCCTGGACGATCCTCTGCCACCAATATCCGGACGGCGACACCATCGGCTCGGCCTTTGCGCTGTGCCGTGCGCTGCAGAAAAAGGGAAAGCGCGCCCGCGTGCTGTGCGCGGATGTTTTTCCGGAAAAATATGCCTACCTGACGCAGGAGGTGGAGCAGGACGCTCCCGAGGACGCGGCGGTATGTGCCGTGGACGTGGCGGACCCCCGGCTGCTGGGGGATGCGCTGGCGGAGTACGCCGCGCGCGTGATGCTGTGCATCGATCACCACATGTCCAACACCGGGTATGCGCAGTATACGTTCCTGCGGGACGATGCTGCGGCGGCCATGCTGGTGCGCGAGGTGATTGCCGCGATGGGCGTGACGCCCGACCGGCTGATTGCGGAGGCGCTGTATACCGGAATTGCCACGGACACGGGCTGCTTCAAGTACAGCAATACCGATGCGCGGACGCACCGCGTGGCGGCGGATATGATGGATTACGGGGTGCGTACCGATGCCATCAACCGGGCCATGTTTGACGTGAAGTCGCGTGCGCGGATCGAGCTGGAGCGGCTGGCGCTGGCCGCCATGACGTTTGATTTTGACGGGCGGGTGGCCATGATGCCGATCACGGAGGAGATGATCCGCCGCGCGGGCGTGCAGGAGAACGACATGGAGGGGCTGGCCCCGATTCCGCGGCAGATCGAGGGAGTATGGGTCGGCGTGACGCTGCGCGAAAAGCCGGATGGCTCCTTTAAGGTGAGTGTACGCACCGGGACGCATGTGAATGCGTCCGAGGTGTGCGGGCTGCTCGGCGGCGGCGGCCATGCGGCGGCGGCCGGATGCACGCTGAACGGGCCTCTGGAGGAGGCCAAGCAACGGATTTTGAGCGCCATTGCACAGATTAAGCCGTGCATAGCGCAGGAGCGGTGAAACAGGGATGAACGGCATTTTTTGCCTCAGCAAGCCGGCGGAGATGACCTCTTTTTTGTGCGGCGCCGTGATGCGCCGCCTGCTCGGAGTTTCCAAAATCGGCCATGCGGGGACGCTGGACCCGATGGCCACCGGCGTGCTGCCGCTGCTGTGCGGTTCGGCTACGCGGGCCGCCGATCTGCTGCCGGTGCAGGACAAGCGCTACCGCGCGACGCTGCGGTTCGGGCTGTCGAGCGATACGCAGGATATCTGGGGAAATGTAGAGGAAACGGGGCGGCCGCTGCCGTCCTATGCGGCAATCGAGGCGGCGCTGCCCGCTCTCCGCGGCCCGATTTTACAGGTGCCGCCGATGACGTCGGCACTCAAAAGGGACGGCGTGCGGCTGTATACGCTGGCGCGGCAGGGCATCGAGGTGGAGCGCGAGGCACGCCCCGTGACGGTGTATGCGCTGGAGGCTTTGGCCTACGATGCGCTGACGGGGGAGCTGACGCTCGACTGCTTCTGCTCCAAGGGCACCTATGTGCGCACCCTCTGCCACGATCTCGGGGTGATGCTCGGGACGGATGCCGTGATGACCTCGCTGGTGCGTACCATGGCGGCCGGGTATACGCTGGAGCAGTGTGTGACGCCGGACGAGGTGCGGGCAATGTCGCCGGAGGAGCGCGCGGCCCGGATACTGCCGGTGGACACGGCCTTTGCCGTGTATCCCGCCCTGACCGTGACGGAGAAGCAGGCACGTCGGTTCTGCAACGGCGGGGCGCTGCTGCGCAGCCGGCTGTCGGAGGAGGTTTCCGGCCGGACGCGGGTGTATGCGCCGGACGGGCGCTTCCTGGGGCTGGGAGAGCCGCGGGAGGAAGAATTGGCCATCGTGAAACTCTTTGCAACCGGAGATGATTGAATGACAGTGGTAAAGGTTCCGGGGGAGGGTGCCGTGCGGCAGCCGCGCGCCGTGGCGATCGGCGTATTTGACGGCGTGCATCTCGGGCACCGTGCCGTGCTGCGCCATGTGCTGGAGGCGGAGCGGGCGGTGCCGGTGGTGCTGACCTTTGCGGACTCTCCGAGGGCACTGCCGAAGAAGGCGGAGGCGCTGTTTACCGAGGAGGAAAAGCGGCGCCAGCTGGAGCTCCTCGGGATCCGGGAGCTGTGGGAAATGGAATTCGGTGCGGTGCGCGAGCTTTCACCGGAGCAGTTTGTACGGCAGATTCTGCGGGATGCCATGCAGGCCCGTACAGTCTGCTGCGGTGAGAATTTCCGCTTCGGATACGGCGGGGCCGGGGATGCGGCACTGCTGACCGCGCTTTGTGAGGCGGAGGGGATCCGGGTGACGGTGGCCCCGACGCTGTGCGTCGAGGGGCAGCCGGTCAGCTCCAGCCGCATCCGCGCTCTGCTGCGCGAGGGAGAGCTGCTGCAGGTCAACCGCCTTTTGGGGGCACCGTTTACGGTGACGGCCCCGGTACGGCAGGGGCGGCATCTCGGGCGGACGCTCGGCTTCCCGACGGTCAATCAGGAATGGCCGCAGGGGGTGAGCCTGCCGCGGCGGGGAGTCTATCTCTCCTGTGTCGAGGTGGACGGGCGTGTGCATACGGGCGTGACCAATATCGGGCTGAGGCCGACGGTGGACGGGACGCGGCCGACGGCGGAGACGCATATTTTCGGATTTGACGGCGAGCTCTACGGGCAGATGCTGTCCGTGCGGCCGATCCGCTTTTTGCGGGAGGAGCGCCGCTTTGAATCGGTGGAGGCGCTGCAGCGGCAGGTGACGGCCGATCTGCACACCGCCCGCGAGGCGGCTCCGACGGGAGCCGTGCGCGCCGTGCTGTTTGATTTTGACGATACCCTGCAGAACCGCCCGGAGGCCTTTCGCCGCTATGCCGAGGCCTTTGTGTGCCGGCACTTTCCGCAGCTTCCGGAGCGGGAGCGGGCGGTGCGGGCCCGGACGATGTGGGAGCGCAACGGGAACGGACATGCCTATACCGGAGCGCAGGAGTATATTTCCTACGATGCCTATTTTGCCGGGCTGATTCGGGAATGGGACTGGCGGGAGGCACCTCCCGTGGCGGAGCTCAAGCGGGAATGCAATCTCTGGTTTGCGGGGATGACGGCGCCGTTTGAGGATGCGGAGGCGACGCTGCGGGCGCTGCGGGACGACGGGCTTCTGACCGGCTGCGTGACCAACGGCAACTCGTCGATGCAGCACAGAAAGTTAGAGGTATCCGGGCTGATGCCGCTTCTGGATACACTGCTGGTGTCGGGCGACGAAGGGGTGCACAAGCCGGATCCGGAGCTGTTCCGCCGCGCGGCGGCCCGGCTCGGCGTGGCCCCGGAGGACTGTCTGTTTGTCGGGGATCACCCGGTCAACGATCTGGCCGGTGCGGCCGGAGCCGGGATGCGGGTGCTGTATCCCGATCTGTTCGGGCTGCATGCGGCGGGCCCGGACATTCCCGCGGTGAACCGACTGTCGGAAATTCCGGCCTATGTACGGGCCGATGCGACTGCTGCCGGTCGGACGGATCGTTCGGCCGAATACCGTTCCGAGGAGTGAAGAATTATGCAGGTTTCTCCGTCTGTTCTGACCTGTGACTACGGGCACATGGCCGACGAATTCGCCTTTGTGGAGCGCACGGGGGCGGACATGGTGCATCTGGATGTGATGGACGGCGTGTTTGTGCCGAATCTGAGCTTCGGGCCGCCCGTCATTGCGCGGCTGCGCCCGCTGACGCGGCTGCCGTTCGATGTGCACCTGATGATGGAATATCCCGATCGGCTGCTGGAGGCGTTTGCCAAGGCCGGGGCCGATCTCATCAATTTTCATGTGGAGAGTGCCGCGCCGGTGCGTGAGACGGTGGACCGCATTCATGCACTCGGCTGTAAGGCGGCGCTGACGGTGAAGCCGAAAACGCCGATTGAGGCGGTCTATCCCTATCTGGACGCTCTGGACATGGTGCTGATTATGACGGTGGAGCCCGGCTTCGGGGGACAGAGCTTCATGGAGGAGCAGCTGGCCAAGGTGCAGGCACTGAAGGCGGAATGTGTCCGCCGCGGCCTGCAGGTACCGGTCGAGGTGGACGGCGGTGTCAACGCCAAGACCGCGCCGCTGTGTGCGGCGGCCGGCGTGGATATTGCGGTGGTCGGCAGTGCGCTGTTTAACGCGGAGGATCCGGCGGCACTGGTGCGGCAGATGCAGTGTCTGTAAGCGCCGGAGGCGTGCCGCACAGGCGGGACAGCGCATCCCCGATGCAGAGGGCGGTGCCGTGCTCCTCGATAAAGGCGGCGGCCGCGTCGCCGCTGCCGGAGGCGGTGCCAAAGGTATGCAGCAGCACCTGTATCGAGCGGCTCAGCGGAGTCAGAGGATACAGGAGCAGGAGATAGCGCTCTCCCATACGGTAGAGAGAGCTTTGGCCGAGCGGGTGTCCCAGAGGAGCGGAGGACGACGGATACAACCGGCGCCAGCCGCGGGCCAGGGCCAGCAGGGCGTCCGCATCGGCAAGAGTATAGATCAGCGGGCTGCGGCTGTTCCGCAGACGCAGACGGCGGGGCAGCTGCCACGTCGGAGTCAACAGAAAGAGGATGCCGTCTCTGACCGGCAGCGCCTCGACCGTCAGCTGCCGGAGGCCGCTTTGCGGGGCAACACCGGCTTCCAGCAGCAGCGCACCGAGCAGAGCCCGTGTCTGCCCGGAGTGTACATCCAGAGCAGAGAAGCTGAGGCCGCAGGCGGCCAGCTCCTGCTCGCTGACAAAGATACGCAGGCTTCCGTTTTTCAGGAATTCCCGTTCCATCCGGATCCCTCCCGGTTGTTGGTGGAGGCCGGCCGCAGCCGGCCCTACAATAGTATCATATTATGGGGACGGGCCGTTGGCAAGCGGAAATGTATGGGAAGGAGTGATCCCCGACATGTTCGGATATACGCGCGGTGTCCATTTGCCGCAGAAGAAGGAGCCGGCCGTTACGCTGCCGATTGCGGATCTGCCGGAGGTGCAGCGGGTGCTGCTGCCGATTGCTCTCGCAGGGGAGGCGTTTGCCGTGCCCTCCCGGCAGAGGGGAGAGGCCGTGCGGCGGGGAGAGATTGCGGCCCAGCCCATCGATAAGCCACACTGCCCGGTATTCAGCCCGATCGACGGGATCGTGGCGGGACATACGACGTTTGAGCATCCGGTATACGGTGAGATGACCTGTCTGGTGGTGGAGGGAACCGAAGCGGGAGAGCCCCTGCCGCCGGTGCACCAGGATGCCTCCGTGCTGTCGCAGAAGGAGCTGCGGGAGCTGGCACGTCTGGCGGGCATTGTGGACGAGCTGGACGGGGTGCCGCTGCACCGCAAGCTCCGTGACTGGAGCGAGCTGAACGTGTCCTGCCTAGTGGTGGATGCGGTGGAGGGCGAGCCCTACGGAGCGGCGGCGCTCGGCGTGCTGGAGGTACAGGCCCGTCAGGTGATGGAGGGCCTGCGGCTGGCGCAGCGGGCCTGCGGCGCACAGGAGGTGCGCCTTTCGGTGCGCACCAGCCCCCTGCGCATGACGGCGCTGCGGCGGCAGGTGGGAGCCAGGGCCGTGTATGCGGTGCATGACGCCACCTATCCGTATGAGCAGATTGCGCCGCGGCGGTTCAGAACCGTCTGCCGGGTCGGTGCGCAGGCCTGTCTTGCGCTGTTCCGCGCCGCCGGATATACCGAGCCGCAGACCACCATGGTGGTGACCGTGGCGGGGGATGCGGTGGCACGGCCGCAGAATGTACGGGTGCCGATCGGCACCCCGGCCGAGGCGGTTCTGGAGCTCTGCGGGCTGCAGTGTGAGCCGCAGGCGGTGGTGTTCGGGGATGCTCTGACCGGTGTGGCGGGTAATCCCATGATGCCGCTGCTGCACGGGACAACCTGTCTTCTGGCTCTGAAGGCACCCGCACAGGCGCAGGAAAGGCCGTGTATTACCTGCGGACGCTGTGCGCATGCCTGTCATAAGGGGCTGCTGCCCTATGAGATTGACCGTCTCTGCCGGACGATGCAGTATGAGCTGCTCGGGCCGATGCATCCGGAGGATTGCGACGCCTGCGGCGCCTGCTCCTATGTCTGCCCGGCGCGGCGGGACGTGATGGCCCATGTGTTTGAGGCGACGTTTGATACGGGGGCCGTGATACGGGAAGGGGATGACCGGGATGAATAAGCTCCTGCTTTCGCCCTATGAACGGCGGGAGGAAACCTATACCGGCATGTGCCGCGATGTGCTGTTCTGTGTGGCGGCTCTGTGCATTTTCTCCTATGTGTATTTCGGTATCCGGCCGATTCTGCTGACGCTCGTATCCATGGCGGCGGCGGTGGTGGCGGAAACCTTCTGCTGCCTGATGGCGAAAAAGGTGCCCACCGTGCTGGACGGCTCCGCCATGGTGACGGGGGCGCTGGTCGGACTGCTGATGTCCCCGATTGCTCCGCCCTGGCTCGCGGTGACGGCCTCCCTGTTTGCGGTGCTGCTGGCCAAAATGCCGTTCGGCGGCGTGGGGAAAAACCTGTTTAATCCGGCGGCGGCCGGTGTGGCGTTTGTGACGGCGCTGTTCCCGACGGAGATGTTTACCTATCCCGATCCGGAGGCCACGCTGCCGATGGGGCTTACGGCGGTGGACGTGGTGACGGAGCTGTCGCCGGCGGCGCTGCTGCATGCGGGCGGCACCACCTCGCTGGATTGGACGGAGCTGCTGTTCGGGCGGTTTCCGGGGCCGATCGGGGCCACGCCCGTGCTCATTCTGTGCGGATGCGGGGCGTATCTTCTGATCCGCCGCTCCGGCTCCGCACTGATCACGCTGCCGTATCTGGCCACGTGTGCGCTCTGTGCCGCGCTGTTTCCGCGCACGGAGGTGGCCGCCGCGCAGAGCATATTGCTGGAGCTGTGCTCCGGATATCTGCTGTTCGCGGGAATCTTTATGCTGAACGACCCGACTACCTCGCCCGGTCACTGGCTCGGGAGAATCGTGTACGGGGTGCTGGCCGGTGCTTTGGTGATGCTGATGCGCCACTGGGGCCGGTTTGAGGAGGGGGCCTGCTTTGCCATTCTGCTGTGCAACGCGCTCAGCCGCGCCCTGGATGTCACCTGCTGGAAATGTATGGACGGATTGGCCCGCCGGATAAGGAGGCGAACGCTGTGAAGCACGAAACAACCAACCTCTGGCGCCGCTTCACCGTACAGGTGCTGCAGAAGAATGCGGTGCTGGTGCAGGCGGCCGGTCTCTGCCCGATTCTGACGGCGGGAATCTCGCTGAAATACGGCGTGGCGCTGACGGTCTGCCTGCTGCTGTCCATGCTCCCGGCTACCCTGGTGCTTGGGCTGTGCGGCCGGAGGCTGCCGAAATTTCTGATGGCTCCGGTGTATCTGCTGACGGCGGGAGCCTCGCTGGCCGGGATGGCGGCCTGGATCAATACGGTGTTTTCCACCGAGCTGTATGCGGCGCTGTATCTTTTCTTCCCGATCATCGCGGTGAACACCCTACTGTTCTGCCACGGGGCGGAGGCCCGCGGGGAGTATCGCCTGTCGCGGCTGCTGCCGGAGGCGGCGGGATCCGTGGTGGGCTTCGGACTGGTTATCTGCGCCGTGTCGGCGCTGCGGGAATGGGTGGCCTTCGGAACCATCTGGGGGCATGCCGTGGCGGGGTCTCCCCGGATTCCGGGGGCTACGCTGCCGTTTGCGGCGTTTTTGCTGCTTGGGGTGATGGCCGCCCTGCTGCAGGCGCTGAAGCGGCGCCTGACACCGGAGAAAACGGAGGTGAACGACCGTGCCTGAGCCTTGGCTGTTGTATTTTCTGGCGGCGGTGCTGTTTCAGAGCTTTGTGCTGACCACCGGCTTCGGCACCTCGGCGCTGGTGCACGGTACGGTGCACCCGAAGAAGGTGCTGTGGCAGGCGGGATATATGCTGCTGATCTGCCTGCTGACGGCGTTTACGGTGTTTATTGCGGATCAGACCGTACAGGCAGAGTCGCTGCGCTTCTGGCGTCCGTTTCTGGCGGTGGCGGCCGATGTGTTCTGGTATGTGCTGACGGCGCTCGTGTTCCGCCGGCTCCGGCCGCGTCGGTTTGCCGCGCTGTACCGGAGACTGGAGCTGTGCGCCTGCAACGGAGTCGTGGTCGGCGTGGCGCTTCTGGCCAATTACCGGTTCCGCGTCAACGCCCCGGAGCTGATCTCGCTGTGCGTCGGGGCTACCGTCAGCTTCTGGCTGTTGTCCCTGCTGCTGACGGAGGGGATGCGGCGCATGAAGGAGCCGGAGATGCCGGAGGCGTTTCGCGGGCTGCCGGCCCAGCTGCTCTATCTCGGACTGTTGGCGCTGGCGCTGTACGGCTTTTCCGCTCCGGTATCGTTTCTGTAATGCGGCATAAGGAGGCTGTATCCTATGAAACCCAGGAAAATTAAGAGAAACCATTCGTTCCGCAGGCGCTCGCCGTTTCACCATGCGGTGTTTCCCTGGAAAACCGTGCTGGGGACGCTGGCGCTGATTGCGCTGGTGGTCGGCGGGGTGTTTACGGCCAAATGGCTGGCCTCCCGCGTTCCGGCGGAGTATCCGTCGGCTTCGCTGCCCGCGGAGAGCGGCGGGGTCACGGAGCCCACCGCGGGGCCTACGGGCCCGACGGAGCCGGAGCAGCCGACGCTGTCGGCCGAGCGGGCCTTCTATGTGCCCGTGAGCGCGCTGAGGGATCTTACGGGGCTGGAAAAGACGCTGCGGCAGGCGGCGGATGCGGGCTTCGGAGCCATGGTGTTTGACCTGAAGGACGAGACGGGACGGATTTGGTACGCCTCCGCCTCGGCTTCGGCCGCCAAGGCCAAGAGCGTGGCGGCGGATGCGCTGACGGCGGAGCAGCTGAGCGCCGTCCGGGCGCTGTGCGAGGGGCAGGGAATCGTGCCGGTGCCGCGGCTCTATGCGTTCCGCGACCAAGTCGGTGCGGAGAACATGCAGGCGGCGCGCGTGCAGTATACGGGCGACCCGTCTGTCATCTGGCTCGACGACTACTATGAGCGCGGCGGCAAGCCGTGGCTGAATCCCTATTCCACCGAGGCGCAGACCTATCTGACCGATCTGATTGCCGAGCTGCGGACGCAGGGCTTTGCCCGGCTGATGCTGTCCGGTGTACAGTTCCCGGAAAAGACCTACTATGCCTATTTCGGCAGCTCGACGCAGCCGAAGGGGGAGGTGCTGTCCGCCTTTGTGCAGGCGGCGCGCACGGCCTTCGGAGACGGGACGGTGGTTCTGCAGATGCCGGCGGCTGCGGCAATGGGCACCGATACCACGGCCTTCGGGGACAACCCGTTGAATTTCGGAGAGGCGACGGCGGCGGTACAGGTGATTCCGTCGGAGCTGGCGAAGAATCTGAAGGTGGGCGAAGCGGAGATTGCAGACCCTGCGGCGCAGCCCGCCGAGACGGTGCGCCGCATCTATGAGCAGATCGGTGCGCGGCTCCGCCTGATGGAGGAGAAAAAGCGCCCGGTGCTGCAGCTCTGGATTGCGGAGGACACGTATGCGGCGGAGACCGTGCGGAGCCTTGCGGAAACGGACGGCGTGGTGCTGTACAGCGCGGACGGAGTGTACGATTTTTCCCGGTATGAGCGCTGAATACGCATGGCGGGACACTGTTTCGGAATTTAGCGATTTTAAGCATTAAATTGCAAAAGAAAATGGAACGAAGGCTCTTGACAAGCGCGGCGGAATGCGCTACAATAGAAAAAAGCGCAGAAGCCGAGAGTAAGAAAGGGGTGGACGGTATGTTCGCGTATAGCCTGTATCGATTTTATACCGGATATACGGACTGCCTGTACACCGCCTGAGCCATAACGCTTAGTATACGGACAGCCCGCAATCGCTCATGCAGTTTTGCAGTGAACGTGTTGCGGGCTTTTCTATCGCTTGGCCGCCCGTCGCGGCGGCACGGAGGAGTGGACGAAAAATGAGCAATCCCGCCATGGAGGCGCTTGGGCGCAAGCGCTCCGTTATCCGTGAAATTTTTGAATACGGCAACCGCCGCCGCGCCGAAATCGGGCGGGAGAATGTGTTCGATTTCAGCCTCGGCAACCCGAGCATTCCCACCCCCTCCGCGGTGACGCAGGCGATGGAGCGCCTGGTGCGGGAGATGGACCCGGTGCTGCTGCACGGGTACACCTCGGCTCAGGGGGCCGCCCCCGTGCGGGAGAGGATTGCCGCCGTAATCCGGGAGCGCTTCGGCGTGGAGGCCCGGGGGGATCGCCTGTATATGACCTGCGGGGCGGCGGCCTCGCTGACGATCGCACTGAAGGCGCTGGTCTGTCCCGGGGAGGAGGTCATTGCCCTGACACCGTTTTTCCCGGAATACCGCGTGTTTGCGGAGAATGCCGGGGCACGGTTTGTGACGGTGGATTGCCGCGACGGCGATTTTCAGATCGATCTGCCGGCGCTGGCCCGGGCTGTCACGGCGAAAACGCGGGTCGTCCTTGTCAATTCTCCGAACAACCCGACCGGTGCGGTGCTGTCGGAGGAGAGCATCCGGGCGCTCGCCGCGCTGCTTGAGCAAAAGCAGGCGGAGTTCGGCACCGATATTTTCATTCTGGCGGACGAGCCCTACCGCGAGCTGGCCTATGACGTGGAGGTACCCTACATCCCGTGCTATTACGGGAATACGCTGGTTTGCTATTCCTACAGCAAGTCGCTGTCGCTGCCGGGCGAGCGGATCGGCTATATCTTTGTGCCGCCGCAGGTGTCCGGCGGAGAGGCCGTATATGCGGCCGTGTGCGGGGCGGGACGGGCGCTCGGTTATGTCTGTGCTCCGAGTCTGCTGCAGTATACGGTGGCGGAGTGTGCCGACTTGCTGCCCGATCTGACGGTATACCGCCGCAACCGGGATCTGCTGTACGGTGCGCTGACCGCGTGCGGCTGGGAGGTTGTGCCGCCGGACGGGGCGTTTTATCTGTTTGTCAGGACGCCGGTTCCGGATGCGGCCGCCTTCTGCGAGTATGCCAAGCGCTATGAGCTGCTGCTGGTGCCGGGAGACGATTTCGGGCGGCCCGGGTATGTCCGGATTGCCTACTGCGTGGACACGGAGCAGCTTGAGCGATCTCTGCCGCGCTTCCGGGCGCTGGCGGAGGAGTATCGGAACGGGGAGGCGGCAAAATGACGGATCTGGAAAAGGCACGGCGCGAGATCGATGCCATCGACGGAGCAATGGCCGAGCTGTTTGTCCGGCGCATGGAAGCGGTGCGTACCGTGGCGGCGTATAAGCAGAAAAACGGAATCCGCGTGACCGATCTGGCACGGGAGCGGGAGGTCATCCGGCACAATGCCCGGCGGGTGGAGAACGAGACCCTCCGGCCGTATTATGTGGATTTTCTGCAGAGCAATATGGAAATTTCCAAGGCGTATCAGCACCGCCTGCTTGAGGGGATGCGGGTGGCGTTCAGCGGCGTGGAGGGGGCCTTTGCCAACATCGCCGCCAACCGCGTGTTCCCGGATGCGACGGCGGTGCCCTGCGCCGATTTTAAGGCGGCCTACGATGCGGTGGCCGACGGAGAATGCGACTGCGTCATTCTGCCGATCGAAAACAGCTATAACGGCGATGTGGGGCAGGTGATGGATCTGGCCTTTTTCGGGCCGCTGTCCATCAACGGCATCTACGATATCGAGGTTGTCCAGAACCTGCTGGCGGTCAAGGGCACCACGATGGAGGAGGTGCGGCAGGTCATCAGCCATCCGCAGGCGCTCGGGCAGTGTGCCGCCTATATCCGCCGGCACGGCTTTGAGCCGGTGGAGGCGGTCAACACCGCCGTGGCGGTGCGGCAGGTGGCGGAGATGGGACGGCACGACATCGCGGCCATCGGCAGCGATGAGGCCGCCCGGAAATTCGGGCTGAAAAAGCTGGAGGCGCACATCAACGAGAGCGGCAATAATACGACGCGCTTTGCCGTGTTTTCCAAGCTGCCGAAGGCCCCGGCTCCGTCGGATAACCAGTTTATTCTGCTGTTTACCGTGCAGAATGAGGCGGGCTCGCTCGGAGAGGCGGTGGCGGCCATCGGCCGCTACGGCTTCAACCTGCGGGCGCTGAAGAGCCGCCCGACCAAGGAGCTGATCTGGAGCTACTACTTCTACGCGGAGGGCGAGGGCAACATCCACAGTGACCGCGGACGGGAAATGCTGCAGTGCCTGCGGGAGAAATGCAGCACGCTGCGCGTGGTGGGGAGCTTTGAAAAGGAAATCGTGCTGCGAGGTGATGAGGAATGAGGCTGCCGGTCAAAACAGCGGCGGGGGAGTATACCGTATGGCTGCAGCGCGGGGGGCTGACCCGGGCTGCGGAGCTCTGCCGCCTGGATCGCCGGGTGCTGATCGTGACCGACGACGGCGTTCCGGCGGAGTATGCCGAGACGGTGGCGGCGCAGTGTGCGCATCCGCGCATCGTCACGCTGCCGCAGGGGGAGCCGACCAAGTGCATGGAGAGCCTGTGCCGCCTGCTGCGGGAGATGGTGGAGGCGGAGTTCACCCGTACCGACTGCGTAGCTGCGGTCGGCGGCGGTGTCATGGGCGATCTGGCCGGCTTTGCCGCTGCCTGCTTTATGCGCGGCATCGATTTTTACAATCTGCCGACCACGGTGCTTGCGCAGGTGGATTCCTCCATCGGCGGCAAGGTGGCGGTGGATTTTGAAGGGTATAAGAACCTGGTCGGGGCGTTTTATCCGCCGCGTGCGGTGGTGATCGACTCCGATACCCTGGCCACGCTGCCCGCGCGGCAGATGGCCAACGGGCTGGCAGAATCGGTTAAGATGGCACTGACCTCCGATGCAGAGCTGTTTGCGCTGTTTGAGCGGGAGGCTCCGGCGGCACAGATTGACCGTGTGATCGAGGCCTCGCTCCGGATCAAGCGGGCCGTGGTGGAGCAGGACGAACGGGAGGGCGGATTGCGCCGCATTCTCAACTTCGGCCACACCCTGGCCCATGCGATCGAGAGCGAGACCGGGCTTAACCGGCTGTACCACGGAGAATGCGTGGCGCTCGGGATGCTGCCCATGTGCTCGGAGGAGGTGCGCGGACGGCTGCTGCCCGTTCTGGAGAAGCTCGGGCTTCCGACGAGGATAGCGTGTGACCCGGAGCGGCTGATTGCCGCCATGCGGCACGATAAGAAGATGGCGGGCGAGGAGATTGCGGTGGTGACGGTGCCCGAGGTCGGGCGCTGCGAAATTCAGACACTGCCGTTTGAGGAGTTTGCACGGCGCATTCGGGAGGTGCTCTCATGAAAAACACCATCGGAACCTCGGTCTCCCTGACGCTGTTCGGGGAGAGCCACGGCCTGGGCCTCGGCGCCGTATTGGACGGGCTGGCGCCCGGCCTGCCGGTGGACGAGGCTTTCATCCGGTCGCAGCTGGCGCTGCGCCGCCCGGTCGGGGACATTTCCACGCCGCGGCGGGAGCCGGATCACTTTGTGCTGGAGAGCGGCGTGTTTGAGGGGAAAACCACCGGGACGCCGCTGTGCATTCTCATTCCGAACGAGGATACCCGTTCGGCGGATTACCGTGAGCTGCGCAGCAAGGCGCGGCCCGGACATGCGGATTATACGGCCTATGCCAAATATCACGGCTTTGAGGATTACCGCGGCGGCGGGCATTTCAGCGGCCGGATCACGGCGGGGCTGGTGGCGGCCGGAGCCGTCGTGCTGCCGGCGCTGCGCCGCAAGGGCATCCGCATCGGAACGCATATCGCGCGGATTGCGGATGTGACGGACCGCGGCTTTGAGCGGACGGAGGAGGAGCTCGACCGTCTGGCCGCGCTGCCGTTTGCCGTGCTGGACGACCGCGCGGCGGAGGCGATGCTCGAACGCATCCGTGCGGCGGCTGCGGACGGAGACAGCGTCGGCGGCGTGCTGGAGACGGCGGTCACGGGGCTTCCGGCGGGAGTCGGAGAGCCGTGGTTCGACGGTCTCGAAAGCGTGCTGTCACGGGCACTGTTTGCCATTCCCGCGGTGAAGGGTGTGGAATTCGGTGACGGCTTTGCCATGACGGAATGGCGCGGCAGCCGCGCCAACGATGCCTTTACGGCGGAGGGCGGGCACATCACCACCGTGACCAATCATAACGGCGGCATCAACGGCGGCATCTCCAACGGGATGCCGGTGGTATTCCGTCTGGCCGTCAAGCCGACCCCGACCATTCACCGGGAGCAGCGGACGGCGGACTTTCTGACGGGAGAAAATACGACGCTGCAGTGCGGCGGACGGCATGACCCGTGCATTGTGCACCGGGCACGGGTGGTGGCGGACAGCGTGACGGCGCTGGTGCTGTGCGATGTGCTGTGCGGCAGATTCGGGACGGATTGGTTGGTGTAAGCATGGAGTACGGATGTATCGGAAAAAAGCTCGGACACAGCTTTTCGCGGCAGATTCATGCGCAGCTGGCGGACTACGACTATACGCTGCGGGAAATCCCCGAGGAGGAGCTGGACGCCTTTATGCGGCGGGCGGATTTCAAGGCCATCAACGTCACCATTCCGTATAAGCAGGCGGTGATTCCCTATCTCGATGAGATTAGCGAGACCGCCCGCCGGATCGGGGCGGTGAATACGGTGGTCAACCGCGGCGGCCGGCTGTACGGCTACAATACGGATTTTATCGGCATGACGGCGCTGATCCGGCGCCAGGGTGTGTCGCTTGAGGGGAAGAAGGTGCTGGTGCTCGGGAGCGGCGGTACCTCCAAGACGGCGGCGGCCGCCGCGGAGAGTCTCGGAGCCGCGCAGGTGCTGCGCGTTTCGCGCAGCGGACGGGACGGGGCCGTCTCCTATGATACGGTGTACCGGGAGCACACCGACGCACAGGCGCTGATCAACACCACGCCCTGCGGAATGTTTCCGCAGATCGGGACGGCGGCCGCCCCGCTTGACCGCTTTCCGCGGCTGACCTCGGTGACGGATGCGGTGTACAATCCGCTGCGTCCGGCGCTGGTGGTGCAGGCGCTCGAGCGGGGCATCCCCGCGGCGGGCGGACTTTATATGCTGGTGGCGCAGGCGGCGGCCGCGGCGGAGCGGTTTATCGGCCGCGCGGCGGCAGAGGAGGAGATCGAACGGATCTACCGCGGGCTGCTGCGCGAGAAGCGCACGGCGGTGCTGATCGGAATGCCGGGCTGCGGCAAAAGCACGCTCGGACGCCGTCTGGCCGAGCGGCTGCAGCTCCGCTTTTTCGATACCGACGAGGAGATTGCGCGGCAGGAGGGACTTCCGGCGGCCGAGCTGATCCGCGGGCGCGGAGAGGCGGAGTTCCGCCGGATCGAGACGGAGGTGATCCGGCGCCTGGCCGCGGAGCAGGGGGCCGTCATCGCCACCGGCGGCGGCGCGGTGCTGAGCCGCGAAAACGTCAGCCTGCTGCGGGAAAACGGGACGCTTCTGTGGATCGACCGGCCGGTGGAGGCGCTGGCCGTGTCGCAGGACCGGCCGCTGTCGTCGAGCCGGGAGCTGCTGCGGCAGCGCTACCGTGAGCGGCATGCCCTGTACGAGGCGGCGGCGGATGCCGTGATTTCCGCCGTGCCCTCGATTGAGACGAATCTTCGGGCGTTGGAGGACGCCCTGGAGCGGTGCGGAGAGCCGCACAGCTATACCGGAGGAGAGCGGATATGAAAATTGCAGTCATCAACGGACCGAATCTCAACATGCTCGGGATTCGTGAGCCGGGTATTTACGGCAGCGAGAGCTACGCGGCGCTGTGTGACCGGATCCGGGCGTTTGCCGACGGACACGGAATTGAGGTGACGCTGTACCAGTCCAACCATGAGGGTGATCTGGTGGATGCCATCCAGGCGGCCTACGGCACGGCGGACGGCATCGTCATCAATCCGGGGGCGTATACCCATACCAGCGTGGCCCTGCTCGATGCGGTCAAGGCGGTGGGACTGCCCACCGTTGAGGTGCATATCTCCGATGTGGCGTCGCGGGAGGCATTCCGGCAGATCAGCTATATCCGCGCGGCCTGTGTCCGCACCATCTGCGGCCACGGTCCGGCCGGCTATACGGAGGCAATGGAGTGGCTGCAGAAGGAATACGGTGAGCGGGTATGATGGCGATATTTCGGCCCGGACGGGCACGGGGCACGGTGGCGGCCCCTCCTTCCAAAAGCATGGCCCACCGGTATCTGATCTGTGCGGGACTGTCGGCCGGCAGTACGGTGCACGGCGTGGCGTTTTCGGAGGATATCCGGGCAACGCTGGACGGGTTGACGGCACTGGGGGCCGCCTATACCGCGGACGGCGCCACGGTCCGGATCGGCGGGGCTGATCCGCTGGCCCGCCCGCAGGCACCGCTGCGCTGCCGGGAATCGGGCAGCACCCTGCGGTTTTTGCTGCCGCTCTGTCTGCTGTCGGGAGAGGACGTGAAGCTGTCGGGAAGCGAGCGGCTGTTTCAGCGCTCACTGGCGGTTTACCGGGAGCTGTGCGCGGCGCAGGGGCTGCGGTTTGACGAGTCGCTGTGTGCGGTGACGGTGAGAGGGCCGCTGAGGCCCGGACGGTACCCGGTGCGCGGGGATGTGTCCAGCCAGTTTATCAGCGGGCTGCTGCTGGCCCTGCCGCTGCTGGAGGGGGACAGCGAGCTGCACATCACGGGAGCGCTGGAAAGCGCGTCCTATCTCCGCATGACCGTGCAGGCCATGCGGGATTTCGGGGTGGAGCCTGAGCGGCCGGAGGAGCGTGTGTTCCGTATCCGCGGCGGGCAGCGGTATGCGCCGCGGGAGGTGACCGTGGAGGGGGATTATTCCAACGCGGTCTTTTTGGAGGCGCTCAACCGATGGGGCGGCGACGTGACGGTGACGGGGCTGCCGGAGGTCACCGGACAGGGTGATGCCGTATACCGGGAGCTGCTGGCAAGGCTCCGTGAGGGGGAGGCGGATATCAATCTGTCCGATTGCCCCGACCTCGGCCCCGTGCTGATGGCGGTGGCGGCCATCGGGCAGGGCGCCCGGTTTACGGGGACGCGGCGCCTGAAGATCAAGGAGAGCGACCGCGGCCGGGCGATGGCGGAGGAGCTGCGGAATGCGGTGTCCGGACGGAGCTCGGAGAGAATGAAATTACGGTATACGGAGGGACGCTCTGCGCGCCGACGGCGCCGCTCTGCGGCCACAACGATCACCGGATCGTGATGGCGCTCAGTGTGCTGTGTACGGCCCTCGGGGGCCGGATTGAGGGGGCGGAGGCCGTGGCCAAGAGCTTCCCGGATTTTTTTGAGGTATTGCAGTCATTAGGTGTGGATGTAAAGGTGGAATCGGCATGAAGCTGACCAAGGATCAGCGCATTGTCATCGTCGGGCTCGGGCTGCTCGGCGGGAGCTATGCGGAGGCGTTGACCGGACAGGGGTTCCGGGTGGACGCGATTACGCGCAGTCAATCCTCGGTGGATTTTGCGCTGCAAAAGGGAATTGTGGCCTCGGCCACGACGGAGATTGACCCCGAGCTGCTCGGGCAGGCGGATCTGGTGGTGTTTGCCCTGTATCCGCATGTGCTGCTGGAGTGGCTGGAGGCGCATCAGGCGCTGCTGAAGCCGGGGGCCGTCCTGACGGATGTGACCGGCGTGAAGGGCTGTATTGTCGGCAGGGTACAGGCGCTCCTCCGCCCCGATGTGGAGTTTATCGCGGCGCATCCCATGGCCGGCCGCGAGGTCTGCGGAGTGGAGAACAGCACGCAGGCGATGTTCCGCGGGGCCAACTATCTGGTGGTGCCGACGGAGAAGAATACGCCGGAGGCAATCGAGCTGTGCCGGAGTCTCGGGGAGACGCTCGGCTTTGCGCGGGTGTCGGAGCTCTCGGTGGAGGCGCACGACGAGATGATTGCCTTTCTGTCGCAGCTGACGCACTGCATTGCCGTGGCGCTGATGTGCTGCAACAACACCCCGGATCTGGAGGCGTACACCGGAGACTCCTTCCGCGACCTGACGCGGATTGCGCGCATCAACGACGAGATGTGGAGTGAGCTGTTTCTGGATAACCGCGAGGCGCTGCTGCGGGAGATGGAGCAGTTCCGCGGGGCCTTTGACAAGCTGTACGAACGCATTCAAAGGGGCGACCGTGAGGGACTCCGCGCGATGATGCGGCTGTCCACCGAGCGCCGCAAACGGTTTGACAAGCAGGTATGACGGAGGAAAGCCATGAATCTGACATTTAAGAGAAAGCTGCCGATTCCGATGCAGATCAAGGCCGCCTACCCGCTCGGGGAGGATCTGGCCGCGGTGAAGGCGAAGCGGGATGCGGAGCTGAAGCGTATTTTTGAGGGGACCTCGGAGCGGTTCATCTTAGTGATCGGGCCCTGCTCGGCGGACAGCCGGGAGCCGGTGCTTGAATATATCTCCCGCCTGCGCCGCGTGCAGGATGCCGTCCGCGACAAGCTGATCCTGGTGCCGCGTATTTACACGAACAAGCCGCGCACCACCGGTGACGGGTACAAGGGGATGCTGCATCAGCCGGATCCCGATGAGGAGCCGGATATGCTCAAGGGCATTGTAGCCATCCGGGATCTGCATATGTCGGCGCTGCGGGATTACGGGTTTTCCTGTGCGGACGAGATGCTGTATCCGGAAAATCACCGGTATCTGTCAGATCTGCTGTCCTATGTAGCGGTCGGGGCGCGGTCGGTGGAAAATCAGCAGCACCGTCTGACGGCGAGCGGGCTGGATATTCCGGTCGGCATGAAGAATCCCACCAGCGGCGACATGACGGTGCTGATGAATTCCATCACGGCCGCGCAGCACGGCCATACCTTTATCTACCGCGGCTGGGAGGTCGTAAGCGACGGCAATCCGTATGCCCATGCCATTCTGCGCGGCTATACGGATTTTGCGGGAAAAAGTGTTTCCAATTATCACTATGAGGATCTGGTGAAGCTGTACGAGCTGTATGCGACGACGTCGCTGTGCAACCCGGCGGTAATCGTGGATACCAACCACGCCAACTCCGGCAAGCACTGCCTGGAGCAGATCCGCATTGCCAAGGATGTGGTGCACAGCCGCAACCACAATGCCGATATCCGTTCGATGGTCAAGGGGCTGATGATCGAGAGCTATCTGGAGGATGGGGCCCAGAAGATCGGGGAGCACATCTTCGGAAAATCCATCACCGACCCCTGCCTCGGCTGGGAGAAAACCGAAGCCCTCATCTATGAGCTGGCCGATGCCCTGAAATAAGCGGGGTCGGGCCGGAATGCGGGAGGCGGCCCGGATTCCAAAACAGGCACGGGCCATTTCGGAAATTCCGGAGACCCGGGGCTGCGGGATATGGTATACTGCCTTTAGATTACCGTACAGCGTTTCGCAGATGGCGGCGGACGGCGGCTCCGGAGGGGGCGCCCGCCGCGCCGTTTGTCGGAGCGATTCGGAATTTGAAGGAGGCTATGGTATGGCGGAATCCCGTGTGTTTATGCAAAACGGTGTGGAGATGCCGGCGCTGCTGGCGCGGCTGGAGAGCTTTTTCCGCACCGAAAAGGGAATGGAAGTACAGAGCTCGCAGACAACCGACGGCTATGTGCTGCAGGCGAGCCAGCCCAAGGACGGCTGGAAGACCATCAGCGGCATGCGTCTTGCCGTTACCGTACAGCTGGTTGCACTCGGGGATCGGCTGCAGGTAACGGTGGGAGAGGGGCAGTGGTCGGATAAGATCGGAGCCGGAGCCATCGGACTGTTTGTGGCGTGGCCTCTGGCGATTACGGCCGGTGTGGGGGCGTTTCAGCAGAAAAAGCTGCCCGAGGAGATTTTTCGCGTGGTCGAAGGCTGTATTCTGGCCGGCGGACGCCCGGTCGCGGTCAACGGAGCGGGAGCGGTCGTGGCGGCCGGGAATACCGTGTGCCCCGACTGCAAAACGCAGCTGCCGGCCGGGGCCAGGTTCTGCCATCAGTGCGGCCGCAGGTTGGATGTGCAGTGCCCGCACTGCGGGGCCTCCCTGATTCCGGGCAGTGTGTTCTGTACGGAGTGCGGCCACAAGCTGTAAGGCCCGGCAAGGGGACTGCCTTGACAGGAATAGAAGGAACATGAGAAAGCTCCCGGAAATGCAGTATGCATTTCCGGGAGCTTCAGACTGTCAAAAAACCATGTTTTTGACACGCTCGGAGGCTGTCTGAAAGGCTGCAGGGGCAAGGAGGGCGTAGACGTGGGGGAGAGAACGGCAAGACGCGCTTCTTTTCTCTTTGTGCACTCTCATGCGGTTGACCCGTGGGGGCAAGGCCCGGGGAACGGCGAGAAAATGCGGGAACAGAGTCACTTTTGAGAATACGGAGAGAAAATTTGTCGCCCGGCAATACAAGCTGTATTGCCGGGCGATGGATCATTTATCATAGAGTGCGGGGGCGGCAAGGCAATCGGAGAAATATGCCGTTTCCGAAACGGTGGTCCCTGTGTTGTTTTGCCTATGCGGCCGGTCAGGAGTGCTGCTTATCAGCCTCTTCCTTTTCAAGCACGGTGTAGGCCACCTTGCCGACCAGCGTTTTCGGCAGATTGCTTCGGAATTCGATCTCGTAGGGCATGGCGTACCGTGCCACATTTTTGCGGCACAGGGCGAACAGCTCCTGCCGCAGCTCCTCGGTCGGCTCGATGCCGGGCTTCAGCACGATAAAGGCCTTGACCTTCTGCATCTTATAATCGTCCTTGACACCGATGACCGTGCTGATGAGGACGCTTTTGTGGGAATCCAGCACATTCTCGATCTGCGACGGGTACACGTTGTAGCCGCTGGTGACGATCATGCGCTTCAGCCGCTGCTTGAAGTAGACAAAGCCCTCCTCGTCCATATAGCCGAGGTCACCGGTATGCAGCCAGATGTGGCCGTCGTCATGGAGCTGCAGCGTCTGCGCCGTTTCGCGCGGCTGGTGGACGTATTCCCGCATGACCGTCGGGCCGCTGATGCAGATCTCTCCGACGGTGCCGTAGGGCACCTCATCGTGGGTGGCCGGGGTGACGATCTTATAGTAGGTGTCGGGGAACGGGATGCCGATACTGCCCTCCTTATGGAAGGATTTGGGGGTCAGGCAGCTGGCCGTGACGCATTCGGTGGTGCCGTAGCCCTCGCGCACCTGCTCCGTGGAGCCGTGCGCCTTCAGGAAGGCATCCACCTTGCGCTTGAGCTCGATCGACAGCGAGTCGCCGCCGGAGAACACGCCGCGCAGCCCCGACAGGTCCACGTTCTGCATATGCTGGTTGCGCAGCAGCGCTTCAAACAGGGTCGGAACGCCGGCAATGTAGTTCGGGTGCGTGGAGCGCAGCAGCCGCGCCACGCTGTCCACCGTAAACTGCGGGACGAGCACGCACTGGCAGCCGTGAATCAGAATGGTGTGGATGCAGACGCCGAGGCCGAAGCCGTGAAAAATCGGCAGAATGGCCAGCATGATGCCGCCCGGGACAATGCAGTCGCCGGCGGCCGCCGTCTGCATGGCCAGGGCGTTGAAGTTCAGGTTGGTCAGCAGAATGCCCTTTGTGGTGCCGGTGGTGCCGCCGCTGTACAGAATGGCGGCCGGGTCCTCGGCGTGGAGCGTTACGGCGTAGGGGCCGGTGTACTGCTTTCCGCGGGCCATGAAGTCCTTCCAGAGGAGAATATCGGGGGCCTTCGGGACGGTCGGCAGCTTGCGCCCCTTGGTCAGGGCGTAGCCGACCTTTTTCACCGGATCCAAATAATCCGGGATGCGCGCAATAATCAGCATCCGGAGTCCGGTCTCCGCCCGGATGGCGGCAATTTTCGGATAAAACTGCTCGAGTGTCAGCAGGGCGACGCTTTCGCTGTCGTTGATGAAGAAGCGCAGCTCTCCCTCGCTGGACAGCGGATGCACCATGTTGGCGAGCGCTCCCATGCGGTTGAGCGCATAGAACAGAATGATGGCGTGCGGGGTGTTCGGCATGCAGATGGTGACCTTATCTCCCGGGCGGATGCCGGAGGCGCACAGGGCGCGGGCACACTGATGAATCTGCTCCACAAAGGTGCGGTAGGTCACAGCGCGGCCCATAAAGGAATAGGCGGTCAGCTCGGGGTACTGCGCGGCGGCGTGCTCCACCATTTCCACCATCGAGGCATCGGGATAGGCCAGGTGAGCGGGAACGGTGCCGTAGGCCTTCAGCCAGGGGGCGCAGGGCCCGGTATACTCAGTAGACAATGTCAATTTCCTCCTCTAACGGCAAGTCGAGCAGTTCCGGATGGGCGAACAGGTGCTTGATCAGCTTCAGAGAACGGGCAAAATAGAATCCGTCGGCAATCCGCTCATCAATCGTGACGCCGATGTTCATCAGGTCGCGCACGCAGAGATTCCCGGTTTCGTCCACGGCGGGGCCCTTATGCGCCACGCCGATGGTGAGCACGATGCCGTTGGTGCCGATGTTGTTCAGGTGGTGATAGATGGCGTTGCACTGAATGCTTCCCAGGTTGGAGAGCATCACGGAGGAGTAGTTTGGGTCGAGACGCTTCAGGCTCTCGGGCCACCAGCCCCAGCGATCCATCAGGCGGATGGCCCCCATGACGACGTTCATCAGCGGGCGCGGCAGGTGCTTCAGGGTTTCCAGGGCACCGTCCGCACCGTGCGCCTCGTCTGCCCGCGCCTCGCTGACCTCCCCGACAATCATCCGGGAAAAGTCCTGCAGCGTAAAGGAGTCCTCGGGATAGAGCATCATCAGACTCTCGCCCGCGCCGTCCGCAAACTGCCGCTTGATGGTGAAGCCGAGCGAGATGCGGTCGCGCATGTAATAATGGTTACCGGAGACGTAGCGGTTGAGCAGCGGCCGCATCTTCACGATTTTGGCGGCGGCCATGACCACGCAGTGGAAAATGGTGGTCTTGAACGGGGCCTCCGGGGTGTTGCGTGTTTCCAGAAATTTCAAGAGCTCGGTGACGTCCAGCGTCTCGTTGATATACACCTCCGCATCGGTGCGATGGGGCATCAGGTGGGTCATGTAGGCATGCATCCCGTCTACGCTGCATATGCGGCGCGCATCGTTCCGGTCGCCCAAGCGTTTTTCCTCTTCCACGGTTACGGTTCCTCAACTTCCTTTTTTTAAAATTGGACTTATGCGCGCTCCCGGAGCCATTTCCAGGGGACCTTATAAGTCAATATATATAAAACGGCTCCGAACAGAACGGCGCCGAGTATATCCAATACCGAATGCTGACGGATGAAAACGGTGGACAAAAAGACCGCCACGGTGAAAACGGGAAGCACGATCCAAAGCACCGTTTTCTGTTTCCGGCTGAAATAGGTGCTGCGCAGCAGCGCCGCCGAGCAGACCAGCTGGATCAGGCAGTGCAGGCTCGGGAATACGTTGCGCGCGTGGTCCGCCGTGAACAGCAGCGCCGCGATCCGCGAAAGAGGGCGGGACAAATCGAGCTCCTCGATAGCCGGGCGGAAGGGGACG
>URYX01000007.1 GCA_900552225.1 uncultured Oscillospiraceae bacterium
GAGCCGCAGACGCGGTTTCCGTCCAAAAGGGACAGCGTCTGCTCTCCGTCCGGGAGCGGCTGCTCCGACAGGTCCGTCAGCACCGCCCGCTGCACCGGCCGGGCCGGGATCAGCGTGTAGCTGCCGCCCTCTCCCGCGGCATCATACACGCGGATCACCCAGCCTTTGCCGTCCTCCGCCGTCTTGACGGCGGACACGCGGGCGCACCCCTCCGTCCGCAGCCACTGACCGCACAGCGGCAGCGAGCCCGGATGGGTCGTGCCGGCTACCGCTGCGGGCGGATGCAGGAAACCGTCCGCCGCCGCCAGCAGGGTCTGCGGGCGGGCATCCGGCAGCGCTCCCACTCCGATGCGGACGCGGTGAATCCCGTATTCCGGCATCGGATCGGGGTCATAGGCCGCGCGAAGCAGCGTCACCGACAGCGTCTCCCCGTCTCCGCGGAACCCGTATTTGCAGTCGGTCACGACGCAGAGCGCCGCGCCGCCCTCCTCCGGCACCGCGGCCGCCAGCGAATGCGCCGGCACATCGTGCGGCAGGGCGGGCCGATCCGTCATTCCACAGGGGATGTCATAGCGGTATGTCTCCGTCTGGGCAGCCTGCGGCAGGGCAAAGGTCAGCTGCGGTACATGCTCCGGCGTACCGCAGTCGCGGAAATCCGCCGTGATCGCCCATTCCGGCATACGACTGTACGTATCCAGCGTCACCGTCACCTCTATATGCGACTGCTCTCCCGCCCGAAGCTCAAACCGCAGCCATTGCCGCTGGCCGCCGGTACGCACCTCCGTAATATGCACCTCACGGGTCTGCTGCAGCGGCTCCACACGCATCCGCGGGCCGACGCGCCACGAGGTCATGCCCTCCCGCGTGTTCTCCGTAATCCACAGAAGCTGTCCCGCCGGAGCCCGCACGAGCTCACGCCCGCTCTCCCGCTCCGTCAGCGACAGCAGCTCTGCCGTGCGTCCGGAAAAGACCGCGCGCACCCACGGATTTTCGAGCACAATATCCGTATCGCCGTAGGTATCCTGCCGTGCGGAAACAATCCCCGCAAAGCCGGGCAGCTCCGCCTCGCGCTCCGTCAGCGTATAGGTGGCATAACCGAAGGCGGGCACCCGCACGTGCACCGCATACACGGTACGCCAATGCTCCCAATAATAGGCACGGTCGGTCAGCAGCTGCGATTCCGTCTCCGCTCCGGCGGCATCCGCGAAGCGGGCCCGCCCCTTGTCATAATTCCAGTCCCACACCGTCAGCTCGGTCACTCCGTCAAAATCGGTTTCGGTGGGATTGCTCAGGTGGAAAATACGGGTTTTGCCGCCGCCCTCTCCGCTCTGCGGCAAACGGAATCCGCTCCCCTCCTCCGTGCGCCATCCGCTGCCGGCTCCGACGGCGGTATCGTCCGCCGGAAGCTCGGTGGGAATCCCCGACGTATCCACCGCCTCCGCGATTACCCGCAGCGCCGCCTCACCGCGCACGGCGGCCGCCGCCATCGCCTCCTGGAACTGTCCCATGGCATACTCCCGCGTCTCCACCGTTCCGGAGCCGGGAAGAATGTCGTGGAACTGATTGAACAGTATCTTTTTCCACGCCTCGGCAAACTGCGCGGTATCGTCAGCCCCGCCGAGCAGCCGCGCCTGCGCGGACAGGCACTCCGCCTCGTAAAGCCGTTCCTCTCCGATGCGGTTGGCCATCTTGATCCGCGACTGCGTCGTATAGCAGCCGGTAAACACAAAATTGCGCTCTCCCGTAACCGTCAGGATACGGTCACCGCAGGTCTCGAGCTCCTCGAAAAAGCTCCGGTAGGTTCCGAACGTCACGGTCGGCTGAATCGGCCAGGTCATCACATCGGACAGAAGATTCAGGTCCCTCCGGGTCGGCCCGCCGCCGTGATCCCCGACGCCGAACACCTTGAGCATCACATCCACGCCGTATGTATGGCAGAACTGCGGCACCTCGGCAAACATATCCTCCGTCAACGCGGCGTTATACCAGTTCGGCTCGCGGTAGCAGAGCACGCTGCGCCCGCTCGGCACCGTCCAGCGCGTCACGGGCGGCACGGACTGCGACCCGCGGCAATGGTAGTAATACTTCACGCCGCCCGCCGCCAGAATTTCGGGCAGCGTAGCCGCATGACCGAAGGTATCCGGCTCAAAATCCAGTACCAGCGACGAGGCCGGAATCTCCAGCAGCCGCGACAGATACTGCTTGGTATACAGAATATGCCGCGCCATCGCCTCTCCGCCGGAGAGGTTTTTATCGTTTTCCACCCAGGAGGCCGCCGTCACCTCCCAGCGACCCTCCCGGATCCGCTCGCGAATCGCGGGCAGCAGCTCCGGTGCATACCGCTCCGTCAGCGCATAGGTGGAGGCCTGTGACTGCGCAAAGGTAAACTCCGGATATTCCTCCATCAGCCGCAGCATCGTGCGGAAGGTATTGACGGTCGCCGCCGCCGTCTCCTGCAGCCCCCACATCCAGTTCATGTCGATATGGGCATGGCCGATGCAGCGCACATGCAGCGCCTTGGCGGCCGGACCGAGCGGAGCCAGCGCCTCCTCGGCCGCCAGCACCGCCGGGCGCGTCACCGCGCCCTCCGTCTCCGCAGCCCGCAGCAGCTCTCCGAGCACCTGCCCGACCAGCGCATCCCACCGTCCGCCGTTGGCTGCGGACAGTGCCGCTGCAAACTGCAGCTCCGCCGCCGCGCGGCGTCCCCAGTAAGCGGTTCCCTGCGCCTTCAGACGCAGGCACAAATCCTGTAAACTCATGAAAACTCCCCCTGCTTCACGGTTTTTCCCTGTTTTTCCAGTATACCATACACGTCTTTGCCCTGACAAGCCTCCCCCACGGGATTTTTCACCGAAATCTTGCCGTTGTTTTTCAAAAAATTCTTTTGCCCCAACGGAATGGAAACCTTTTTATGGGCCCGATAGAACACGCTCTTTGCGGAATACTATAAAGGACAAAGCGCAAAGCCACGGCACATCACCGGAATGACTGCGGCCGCGTTTTGTCGAAAGCATGCACAAACGGCCGGAGCCGCGATTTTTTCACATCGCAGACATCCGGCCCGCGCATGGGAAAGGCAGAGCTATGCGAAAACTGCGGTTTTTTCAACGGCTGAGTGCCGGATTGCTTCCCCTCTGCGCCGCTCTGTTCGGAATGGTGGCCTATACGGCGGAGACCTTCCCCGACCGTTATTATGCCACACAGCCCGGGGATTTACCCCTGCACAGCGGTCTGTTTTCCTCCGTAGCCACGCCTCTGCACGAAGCACAGAGCACACGGGCGGTCATGACAGACGGAGAAAGCAGCGAGCAAGCCTCCCTGCTGCGGCTATGGGGCATCTTTCCCGTCAAGGAGGTCACCGTCCGTTTGACGGAGCAGCCGACCGTTCTGTTGGGCGGCACGCCGTTCGGCATCAAGCTGTATACCGACGGAGTGCTGATTGTCGGACTGACCGAAGTAGACTGTATCGGAGGAGGCAGTCCCGCCAAGGCGGCCGGACTGCGCATCGGGGATACCGTCCTGTCGGTAAACGGAGTTTCGGTTTCCACGAACGAGGAGGTGGCTGCCCTGATCTCCCGCAGCGGAGGTCAGACCCTGACCCTCTGCGTCTGCCGGGACGGCATTTCCTTTGAAGCGCTGCTGACACCCGTCCGCTCGGAGGCAGAGGGCACCTACAAGGCCGGCATGTGGGTACGCGACAGCTCGGCCGGTATCGGCACCGTCACCTTTTACGACGAGGAGAGCGGCCGCCTGGCCGGTCTCGGCCACGCCATCTGCGACGCAGATACCGGAACCGCCCTGCCCATCAGCGGCGGCGAGCTGGTACCGGCCTCCATTTTCGGTATTGTACGCGGCGTTTCCGGACAGGCCGGTGAGCTCCGCGGCTGCTTTGAAAGCGGCACCCTCGGCACTCTGGAGGCCAATCTTTCCACCGGAATTTTCGGCACCGTCCGGCGCCCGCCCTCGGCCGCCGAACGAATCCCGCTCGCCATGAAGCAGCAGGTGGTCACCGGACCCGCGCGGGTGCGCACCACGCTCAAGGGACAGACACCCGACTGGTACGATCTGGAAATCATCCAGATTCGCTATCAGGACGGTTCCCCCACCCGCAATATGGTCATCCGCATCACCGACCCTCGCCTGCTGGAACAGACGGGCGGCATCGTACAGGGAATGAGCGGATCCCCCATCGTCCAGAATGGGCAGCTGGTCGGCGCCGTAACCCACGTGTTCGTCAACGACCCGACACAGGGCTTTGCCGTGTTTGCGGAACACATGTATCTCTCGATGCAGGAGCTCGACACCGCCGATGAGGCCGCCTGACACGGAGCATACCGCACACCCGGCTTTTTCCCGGCCCAAGGCTTCCACACGCACAAGAGGCGGGAGGATCCAATCCTCCCGCCTCTTTACTTCACATTCGGCCCGGCGAAAACCGCCTCAGCCGTTGTCCGCATCCTGCCGGTCAGCGCGAAGCTCCGCCTCGCACCCCTTCGTATAGGCAATAAATGTGTTATCCGGCGGCGTATCCCGCACGATCACGCGCGGCTTTTCCATGACCACCGTACAGTTGTCCGGCACGTCCTCGGTCACCACACAGTTGGCCCCGATCCGCACATGACTTCCGATCCGGATTCCGCCGATGATTTTCGCCCCGGCCCCGATATATACATGGTCTCCGAGCACCGGCGCACCGACCCCCTTGCTGCCGCGCAGCGAATTGGACCCGACCGTCACCTGGTGAAACAGGACACAGCCCTCACCGATGACCGCGCCCGAGGAGATAAAAATCCCCGACAGACCGTGCGGCGTCAAAAAGCGCCGGATGTCCGCCGTATGCGGCACAAAGGCGTTGCGTTTGGATTCCACGCGCCGCATTTTCCACAGATAGTACGGGCGCAGCACCCCTCCCGCCAGATACCGCTCGTGGTATTTCCAGTAGTGGTCCTCACTCCACGAAAACAGACTGCTCAGCATACGGCGTAAACTCATGAGTACAGACTCCTCAGCAGATATTGGCGTTGTCGGGGAAGTGCTTGCGCAGCCAGAGGCTCGCCACAATCAGCGCCGCCGCACCGCAGCCGCTGCCGAGCAGTCCGGACAGGGAGCTCAGTCTCGAGAGCGCACCGATCGCCTGCAGAATGCCGTAAACCATCAGCCAGGTGTGCGCCGCTTTCAGCTGCACCGGCTGCCAGACACCGGATTCCGCGCTGCGATAGGCAGACTGCGCAAAACGGTGAATGTTGCGGTAGCCGAAGAGGTTGAGCAGCATCGTGACAACGCCCGTCAGGAGCGCCATAATACCGATCACCACAAACAGGGCGGTTCCGGTCAACTTAAACACATCAAGAACCGTATTGATTCCGCTCACAGAGCCCAGAACGGCATCCATCACGGTATCCATAAAGCCGCTGAGCGCACCGCTCACGGCACAGAGCAGCAGGCCGCTGAGCATCAGCGCGCCCGCGCTGACCCAGTTCACGATATACACCGCAAAGCAGGTGCCGCTGATATAGCGCATGGACTTGGGATCGGCATCTCCCTTGCGGGACTGCGCATACAGCATCCACAGGAAAATCACAAACAGGACTCCGGGTACATGGGGCACAATATTTCCGAGCGAAAAAATCCCGTTCAGAAAAATGGCGGCTGCCACGGACACCGACTCGAGAATGCACATCGTCAGGAACAAAGGCTCCGTGAACAGCCGTGCCAGCAGCTGACGCAGCGTCAGCCCGACCGGCTGCTGAGGCGGCTGCGGCTGCTGCGGCTGCTGTGCCGCCTGGGGCGCTCCGCACACGGAACAAAACGACTCCGCCTCGGATACAGGATTTCCACAATGGGGACAATTCATACGTAAAACCCTCCTTGCGCGGCCGTTCGGCGTCCCGAAAGCCGCGGATTATGTTGATTTCAGTATAACAGGGCATCCGCGGTTTGTCAATGCATAAAACAGCGGAGAAACGCCGGATTTCCGTTCCCGTTTCGCCTCTGTCCGCGCTTGAAAAGCCGCCGCAGCACGGCACCTCCGGGTCCGCCCGCCGCTCCGCCTCAGAACAGCTGCTCGCAGATCTCCGCAGGCGATACCTCGCGCAGCCGGAGCTGCCGCCGGGCCGCCAGAGCGGCCGCGGCCCCGCACGCCTCACCGATGGCGATACAGATCGGCATCACACGGAAGTTGGAGTGAGCCATATGCGTCCCGCTGATGTTGCGTCCGGACAGCAGGAGCCCCTCCCGGTGCTTCGGAATCAGACAGCCGTAGGGAATGGTGTAGCCACCCGGCTGTGTGAACCGATGCTGGCATCCGGTGGCATCCAGCCCCGCCCCGGTCAGATTGTGTACGTCAAAATTGAAGTGCGCCCCGCGCACCACGGCATCCTCAAACTGCCGCGCCTCCAGGATGTCCTGCTCGGTCAGGCAGTACAGCCCGTGAAAATGCCGCGTTTCGCGGATTCCCATCAGGGATGCGGCGCTGATCAGATAGCACTGCTCATAGCCCGGGACATACTCCCGCAGAAAACGGACAATCGGCTCCATCTGCCGGCGGCAGACCATCTCGGCACGCGTGAGATCCTCGACGCGCGTGCCGTCCACATCGGTACAGTTGGTCATGTTGCAGGTGACCACTCCGGGGTGGGTGGAGCGGTACAGCAGCACATGCCCCGCCGGGTACGGCAGCAGCGTGCGCGCCAGCGCCTGCAGCTCGCCCTTTTCCGTTTCCACCGTCGTCTCGAAGGAGCCCGGGAACACCGCGCGCTCCTCGTCCACGCCGCCCACCTTGAACATCAGCGTCGCCGGCTGCATCTTCCCGTCCGTCTCGCGGCCGAGCGTATAGGCAGCTCCGGCGCGGCAGGCAACGTCGCCGTCCCCGGTGCAGTCCACCGTCACGCGGGCCGTATAGGCCACGCGCCCGCTCTTGCTCTCGGTGATGACCCCGCGCACCGTATCCCGCTCCAGCATCACACCGCAGCACAGCGTATACAGCAGCAGCGTCACTCCCGCCTCCTCCAGCATCTCGCCGTAGGTAATTTTCAGAAGCTCCGGGTCAATGGCGGTGGGGAAATCCTCCCGGGGCTGCGGATTTTTGGCCGCCGAGCGGGACAGAATCTCGCGGTACAGGCGGCTGTCCGCCGTTCCGGCGAAATGACTCATCATCCCCGTCGTGGAAATACCGCCGACCGAGCCCTGCGACTCGATCAGCAGCGTATGCGCTCCGCAGCGCGCCGCCGTCAGGGCCGCCGCCATACCGGACGGCCCCGAGCCGACCACAATCACATCGTAATCCCCGCCGATCGGCAGGGTACGGGCCGGTTCTGTATAGGTAAGCATATATCTCTCTCCTCTGCTGTTATAAGCGTTTTCCGGACAGGCCGCAGCGCACCCCGTCATCGGTTCAGTCGCAGGCCCTTCGGATAATGATTCTTGAGCATCCCTCCCGAGGCCTTGCCGAATCCCGTCGGAATGTCCTCCACACAGACGGCGGTATACCCCTGCGTATGCGTCTCCACCGGCTCCCCGCGCAGAAAGGCCGCCGTGCGCGGGTCGGACAGCGTCAGCCGCAGACGGCTGCGTGCCTGCGCCCCGTAAGCCATATACAGAGCATGGGTCGGCTCCAGGCGGTTTTTGGCAACCTCCGCCGCAGGAACCCCGGCCCGCAGCACATGCAGCCGCGACAGCTCCGGCAGCAGCGGCGGCAATATATACCACCGTTCCCCGAAACGTACCGGCACCGCCTCCGGAAGCGGATCCAGCAGCTGGCCGAGCCACTTTTGCACCTCGGCGGCCGCCGCAGAAGCGGGCGGCACATACGGGCGCACCGTACACGCCTCCCCGTCCCGCTTTTCCAGAAGCGCCAGGAAATGCCCCTCGCCGCCGTCGGCCGGAAAAATCCGGCGGCAGCCGGAGAGGTCGGCATCCGGCTCCGGAAACGCCCCGTCCGCAAACGGAAACACGGCCTCCCAGGCATAGGCCGGGCGGCCGAACGGCGGCAGCAGCGGCCGCAGTGTAAACTCTGGATGCCGCGCCAAAAACGCCGCAATCTGGCATTCGTTTTCCTCCGGGGCAAAGGTACAGGTGGAAACCAAAAGCCGCCCTCCCGGGCGCACGGCCTCCGCCGCCGCATCCAGCACGGCGGCACCGCGGGCGGCGCACAGCCGGATATTCTCCACAGACCAGCCCTCCAGCGCCGCAGGCTCCTTCCGGAACATGCCCTCTCCCGAACAGGGAAGATCCGCCAGCACCGCATCGAAATAGCCTGCGAGCGCGTGGCACAGCGGTGCGGTCTCCCCCTGCGTCACCACGGCGTTGCGCACGCCGCAGCGCTCCAGATTCTGCAGCAGCACCGCAGCCCGCGCCCGTACAAATTCATGGCACCACAGGAGCCCCGTGCCGCTGAGCGCTGCCGCAATCTGCGTGGACTTTCCGCCCGGGGCGGCGCAAAGGTCCAGCACCCGCTCGCCGGGCTGCGGAGCCAGCAGCGTCACGGCGGACATAGCCGACGGCTCCTGCATATAGTAGGCCCCCGCATGGTGCAGCGGGTCACTTCCCGCACGAAACGTCTCGGGTACGGCATATCCGTCCCGGCAGAACGGCACCGGCTCGGCGGAAAGCGGCAGGCAGTGGCGCAGTCCGTCCTCCGAGGCCTTGAGGGTATTGATGCGCAGTCCCCGCGCCTGCGGCGCCTCATACTGCGCGGCAAAGGAGCCGCCGGTCAGCAGCTCCATTCGTTTGAGAAACAGTGCGGGAAGCTCCATCCTCTCCACCTCACACAATCGCATCAAAGGCTTCCCGCACATTCTGCGCTCCGATCACGGAGACGCCGGCCGGCGGGGCCACAGCCCGCACATCCTGTGCCGGCAGCAAAATCGTCGTAAACCCGAGGCGCGCCGCCTCGGCCACGCGGGCCTCCGCATGCATCACCGAACGGATCTCACCGGCCAGTCCGATTTCCCCGAAGGCGGCGACCCCCTCAGGCACCGGCTTGTCCTTTAAGCCCGTCATAAGCGCCAGCGCCACCGGAAGATCGGCCGCCGGCTCGTTCAGCCACAGCCCGCCGACTACATTCAGATAGGTATCCAGATTGGAAAAGAAAAATCCGGCGCGCTTTTCGAGCACGGCCGTCAGCAGCATCAGGCGGTTGGTGTCAAATCCGGTGGACATCCGCCGTGGGTTGCCGAAGGCGGTGGGGGACACCAGTCCCTGCACCTCGGCCAGCAGCGGTCGGGAGCCCTCCATCGTGCACGCCACACAGATGCCGCTGACATTCAGCGGGCGTCCGCTCAGCATCACCAGCGACGGATTCGGCACCTCGGCCAGCCCCCGGTCATTCATCTCGAACATACCGATTTCATCGGTAGCGCCGTAGCGGTTTTTGGCACAGCGCAAAATCCGGTACTGCGAATGGCGGTCTCCCTCGAAGTAAAGCACGCAGTCCACGATATGCTCCATCACCTTCGGCCCGGCAATGGCCCCGTCCTTATTGACATGCCCGACAATAAACAGCGGTATGTCCGCTGCCTTGGCGGCACGGGTCAGCGCCGCCGTGCACTCTCTAACCTGCGTTACGCTGCCCGAGGAGGAGGCGATCGCCGCCAGATTCATCGTCTGAATGGAGTCCACGATGACGATCTCCGGGCGCTCGGTCTCAATACAGGCCAGCACGGTATCCAGGTCGTTTTCACACAGCAGAGACAGCCTGTCTCCCGCCACTCCGAGCCGGTCGGCGCGCAGCTTGATCTGCCGCTCCGATTCCTCACCCGAAATATAGAGCACGTGATGGGAACGCCCGAGGTGTTCGCAGATCTGCAGCAGCAGGGTGGACTTTCCGATTCCGGGGTCTCCGCCGAGCAGCATCACGCCGCCGCGGACAATACCGCCGCCGAGCACGCGGTCCAGCTCCCCGAGCCCCGTGAGAATCCGCGGCCCCTGCGCCGTAGAAACGGCGGACAGCGGCCGTGCCTGCACCGCGGCGGTACGGGCAGCCGGACGCGCTGCGGAGACTGCGGGCGTCCGCAGCTCCTCCTCCATGGTATTCCACGCCCCGCAGGCGGGACACTTTCCGCTCCAGCGCGGCGCCTCCGCCCCGCATTCGGAGCAGACATATACGGTTTTGGCTTTCGGCGGCATAGGCCACGTCCTTTCCTTCACAGAACCTTTTGCTGCCGCAGCAGCTCTCCTTACCCGGGCAGCGTCGAAGCGGCTTCCGGCTACCATCCGCCGCGCAGCACCCCGCAGGTCATCGCCCAGGCCAGCTCCTGGCGGTATTCCTCCCGCTTGAGATTGGCCAGCTCCTCGGGATTGCTCAGAAAGCCGCATTCCACCAGCACGGCCGGCGCGGTTGTTTTATACAGTAAAAAAATCGATCGGTCCCCCCGCTTCAGCTCACGGGTGTTTTCCGGCTGCAAAAGCGAGAGCATGGTCTCCCGCAGCACCGCGGCGAACGGCTCGCCGGCCGGATGATTGGGCGAATAAAACACCTGAATTCCACGGTATTTGGCCTGCCCGAACTTGTTTTGATGGATACTGATGACCAGATCCGCCTGATTGTACAGCTCCAGCCGACGGTGCATATCGCTGACCTTCTGCTCCCGGGCCGTCGCCGCGGAGGCGTCGTGCAGCGAGACATCGCTCTCGCGGGTCATGCGCACCTCGTAGCCGAAAAAGCGCAGCATATCGCGTGCCCTGAGTGCAATATCCAGATTGATGCCCTTTTCCGCGGTGCCGTCCGGGGCCACTGCCCCGCCGTCAGCTCCGCCGTGACCGGCGTCCAGCAGCACTGTCGTCACAGGAAGCCCGCTGTCCCGGAGCACCGTCGGCTGCACCGGCAGACGGCGAACCGCTCCTATAACAGCGGCGGCCGCCGCAATCAGCACGGCGGCCGTCATGGCGTATGCATATACCCGTTTCAATAGCCTCACCCCGGTACAGTTGTATGAGACCGGGCGGGCGAAAATTACCGCTTTTTGTGCTTCTTCTGCGGATTTTTATAAATCAGACGCTCCGACAGGGACACCTGATGGTAGCCGAGCAGATAGGCTCCGCCCGTAATTAGCGGCAGCAGCGCTACCAGGCCGAGCAGTCCGAGCAGTCGCAGCCACGACAGATCGGCAGTCAGCACGATGCTGTTCGGAACAAGCGCCAGGTACAGCGGGAAAAATGCCAGATGGCAGTAGCGATAGTATTTCACAAAGTCCGGCAGCAGCAGGCCGCACTTGCTCAGCAGCAGCACTACATACGCCGCCGCCGAGGGAATCATCGCATACAGTCCTACACGGAAGCCCTTGTACGGATCCGCCGCCGCATGCCCGAACTGCACCAGGTTGCGGTCCTTATCACCGCGCGTCCACACACAGGAATACAGCAGCGAGATGTAAATCAGCAGCATACAGATCTGCGACAGGATATAGCTGACCGTGGAGGCCGCAGGCGACAGCTCGCTCAACTTTTGAATTGTAATCTGGATTTTCGGCTCGGTCGCCCCGGAGGAAGCCGCCCCGTCAGCGGCGGAAGCAGCGGTCTCCGCCGTAGTTTCCGCACTCTCTGTGGTTTCCGCGGCCGCCGTTGTCTCCGCGGTGGTGTCGGTTGCATCCGCCGAGGTGCCGGATGCCGACGGATCAGCCGTTGTTTCTCCGTCCTTCGCGGTCGTGGTCGATTCGACGTTGACCTCATACCCGCGTGCCCGCAGATCCGCATACACCTGCTCAATGTCCGTCGTGTCATAGGTCAGGTATTTCTTTTCTCCGTCCAGCTCTACAATGCCGACGGAATAGCCGACATCCTCGGAAAACAGTCCCGTAAACACCATTTCCACCGAGATGAACACAAAAAACGCCATGATAGCGGCAAGAATCGTCCGCAGGTACAGATTTCCCGCCAGCTTCCAATCCTCTTTCCGGCCGCCGGCCGTTTCCTTTTCGCTCATTGTTCAACCACCTTTTCCGAAACTTCCGAAACCGGGTTCCGGTTGCTTTTTATCGTCATGCCGAGATATTGTTATTTCAGTATAGCACATTCTGTTCCTGCCGTCAAACGGATTTCCTCCGGTCGGCAAAAGCCTTTGCTTTTACCGGAAATCCGCCGTTTTTTCTTTACTCCTCCGCCCCGGTGTGCTATAATCCCCTCACTGCCACCGGGTAGAGTGATGCAAAAAGCATCCGTGTACACATCGTCAGGTCTCAGAAGATGTGTATTCGGATGCTTTTTAATGTTTTTAGGAGGTTTTTATGAAGAAGATCCGGCAAAAACAGTTTTATTTTTCTCCGTTTGAAGCGGCGCTTTGGGGGGGCTCCGTGCTCCTGATTCTCGCTGCGTTTATGGCCTTTGACAGAACCAACTGTCTGTCACTGGCCGCCTCCCTCCTTTTCAGCGCCAAGGCCCACCCGCTCGGCCAGCTGCTGATGGTCGTTTTCAGTCTGCTCTACGGCATCGTATCCTATACCTTTGCCTACTACGGGGAAATGCTCACCTATCTCGGCATGACCGCCCCCATGTCCGTATTTTCCCTGATCTCCTGGCTGCGACAGCCCTACCGGGGAGATGCGGCCGAGGTACGGGTCGGCACGGTCAGCCGCAGAACCAAAGCGGGCATTGCGGCTGCCGCCGGATGCTGCCGATCACATGGGGTCAATCCACCCCAACCGGCACAGCGCCTCATAGATGCCGTCGCTGTCGTGGTCGGCCGTATGCCGCGGAAATTGCTGCCGCAGGGCCTCCGGGGCATTGGCCATGAGAAAGCCGTGACCGACCGCCTTCAGCATATCCCAATCGTTATAGTTATCTCCGAAGGCCGCCGCCTCCTCCGGGTCCAGCCGCCACAGTGTGCAGAGTGCCCGGGCCGCCGCGCCTTTGCCGACACCCCCGGCCATGATTTCCAGCATTGCCTCTCCCGAGCGCATCATGGCAAACGCGGGAAATTTCTCCCGCAGCTGTCCCTCCAGCACCGCGGCCTCCCCCGGGCGGCAAATGCAGAGGATTTTATGAAACGTGTCGGCCGTGATGCCGTCCGCCGTTCCCTCCTCCGCCGCAGTGCGGACAATGTGCTCCTCCTGAATGATCCGCGGGTCGCTGCGGTCGGGCGTCACCCATTTATCAAAGGAGAAAACGTTCCACGCCACCGTCGGGAAATGCGTCTCGATATAGTGCAGCAGCCGGACACCCTCCTGCCGGGGAAACCCCTGCTGCAGCAAAATGTTCCGGTCGGCATCGCACGCCACCGCCCCGCTGTAGGCAATCAGCGGGCAGTGCAGCCCGTACTCGTTCAGCAGCGGGTAGATTCCGGACGGGCTGCGGGCGGAGGCAATGACAAACGGGATATCCCGCTGCCCGAGCGCGCGGATGGCATACTGCGTCCGCGGAGTGATCTGCAGCTCGGAATTCAAAAGCGTTCCGTCAATATCGCTGAATACTGCATGCTTCATAAAGGGGCCTCCCGAAAAAAGTCTGCCGATTTCCGGGGTATTATACCAGCTTTTTTCAAAGTTGGCAAGGCCCTTCCGGCCTTCGGCTGCCGTCAGCTGTCTTTTTTGTTTTGTGCCGTCGGCCGATGTATATCGCAAAAGCACCCGGGTATGGGGGATTCTTCATCCCCCGTACCCGGGTGTAATTCATGACATTTTTTGACCGTTTTTGACCGCCCGTGACCTTCTCCGGGCTCTCTCCGGCTTTTTCCGGATTTTCTTTGCCGTTTCGCCCTTTTCTACGTCGTTCCTTAAATATTTATCAAAATTTATACGCTCTTTTTCATTTTTTCTCTTCATTTTCTCTTGCAATGTTTTGCAAAATGTGGTAATTTATTTTTACAGTTTGCGAGCCGGTTCCCGATTCTTTTCCCCGAACCGACTCCATAGGAGGGAAAAACTTTGGAGAAAAACAGAAAAATCCTGATCGCCGATCAAAGTGACAGCTTTGGCCGATCCTGCGCTCAGCTCTTGCGGTCGCACGGCCTGGCTGCCGAAACCACCGTCAAGGACGGCCGCATCCTGCTCGACATGATGCTGAAGCAGCAGCCCGAGCTGGTTGTCATGGACATGTTCCTTCCCAACCTGGACGCTCTCGGCGTCATGAAGGGCATGCGCTCCCGTCAGGGCTCCCCGTCGCCTCACTTCATCGTGCTGTTCGGGTTTGACAGTCCCGAGCTGGAGCGCGAGGTCATGGAGGCCGGGGCGGACTACTTCTTCCTGAAGCCTTTTAATATGAACGACCTGGTAGACAGAATCCTGAGTCTCTGTCAGCCCGAGCTGCCTGCCGAGTCCTTTCGCCGGATCCCGACCGTGGAGACCTCCGCACATTCCGCCTCTTTGGAAATGCGCGTCACCGAGATTCTGCATCAGATCGGAGTACCGGCGCATATTAAAGGGTATCAGTATCTGAGAGATGCCATTCTCCTGTCCATCGAGGACGACAGCATCATCAACGCCGTCACCAAGCGGCTGTACCCGTCGGTCGCCAAAAAGCATGCGACCACCTCCTCGCGCGTGGAGCGTGCCATCCGTCATGCCATCGAGGTGGCATGGGATCGCGGGGATGTCGATGTGCTGAATTCCTACTTCGGCTATACCATCCACAACGGGCGCGGCAAGCCGACCAACAGCGAGTTCATCGCCATGATCTCCGACCGCTTCCGGCTGCAGCTGAAAATCTCCTGACGGGCGTTCCGTCGGCCCGGGGCTCTGTGTCCCGGTGCGGTGGCCGGCGGGGTACGATTTCGGAGAAAAGCCTTAACAGGCGGGTCCCGTTTCCTTAGTCTACAGTTTACAAAAGCACGGTCAGCCCCTGAAGACCATGGCCTTCGGGGCTCTCTCCCTCGTCAGAGGGAGGGTAAGGGCGGAGCATCCGCCAATGCACAGTCTATTGTGTTTTTGACACACCGGCCGTCGGGGTATCCTCCGGCGGCCACGGGATGTCTCCAAAGAGGCAGGCCGCAAAATCAATTTTAAGCACAAGGCAAGAATTGCGAGATGGCGATTCTTGCCGTTTTGTTGACAAAAATGCCGTTCGCTGCTGCGCGTCATCACCCGGGGGCTCTCTCCCTCCGGCAGGGAAACAGGGCAGCCAAAGACGGTCAGGGGCGGCTGTCGTCGTGAAATTTCATCTCAGGCATCAGGATCGGGCCGTCCTTTTCCTCGAATTCCGCGATGCAGCGGCGGATCAGATACAGGATCTGTCCGTTGGCGCTGCGGCCCTCGTAGCGGGCGATGTAGTGCAGCTTGTAATGCAGCTCCGGGTCAATTTCAATGCCGAGATGCTTGTTGTTTTTATTCCGCATAAACGCACCGGCCCTCCTGAGCACGACCCACCGTATTTTGCCGACCTCCGGAAGACACCGAACCCGCGGACAAGACACGGCGCTCTCCGGCCGATCCTGTCGAAGGCGTCTGTCCCTCAGGCTATATGGGATGTATTCTACTACTATTCTAAAAAGTTTTTTATGGCAAGGACGGCGGTATACTTATTTTAAGTATACTATTTTGGCATTTTTTTCCATTTCGCCCTCTGGGTGCGCCCTCCGTGCACTCCGTTTCGGCCGGGTTTCGACAGATTTCGACATCCGGGGGCGAAAACGGGCACAGGGGGAAACAGGAAAGCGAGAGCTTTTCTCTCCCTCAATCAGCTGCGCCGACAGCCCCTCGTCAGAGGGCGCGGAAAGGGCGGGACGCCGGAAGTACGCAGAGACCGGGAGCTTTTCTCTCCCTCAGTCGGCTGCACTGACAGCCCCTCGTCAGAGGGCGCGGAAAGGGCGGGACGCCGGAAGTATGCGGAGACCGGGAGCTTTTCTCTCCCTCAGTCGGCTGCGCCGACAGCTCCCTCGTCAGAGGGAGCGGAAAGGGCGGGACGCAGACTCAGAGGGAGCGGAAAGGACGCAGACGGGATTTGGTAAAACGTGGAGAAAGGGAGTTCAGAAGGCCGGAAGCGGCGGAGATGCGGGAGCGCAGGAGTTGGCCTGGGGTATACTGGATTTGCAGCCTGCGGGGGACGGGCGGAAAAAGCCGAAGGAAACTCACGTCCGACGGCAGGAAGCAGCAAGCCCCGCCGCACGTAAATGTGCGGCGGGGCTTGTCGGTGATATTCTCTTGACGATACGGGACGGACAGGAAATCAGGCCTTGCCGACCGAGCCGAACAGCTCCATCTTCTCCTTGACCGTCTCCTTGATGGCCTCAAAGCCGGGGGCGAGCAGCTTACGCGGGTCAAAGCCCTTGCCCTGCAGATCCTTGCCTTCCTCGATATACTTACGGGTGGCCGCCGCAAAGCTGAGCTGGCACTCCGTGTTCACGTTGATCTTGCACACGCCGAGGGAGATGGCCTTGCGGATCATGTCCGCCGGGATTCCCGTGCCGCCGTGCAGCACGAGCGGCATCGTACCGGTCTTCTCCTGCACAGCCGCCAGCGTATCGAACGACAAGCCCGGCCAGTTTCCCGGATACTTTCCGTGGAGATTGCCGATGCCGGCCGCCAGCATGGTCACGCCGAGATCCGCAATCATCTTGCACTCGTTCGGATCGGCACACTCGCCGGCACCGATCACGCCGTCCTCCTCGCCGCCGATCGCGCCGACCTCCGCCTCAAGGGAGATGCCCTTTTCGCGGGTAATGCGCACGAGCTCCTTCGTCTTTTCCACATTCTCCTCGATCGGATAGTGGGAGCCGTCAAACATCACGGAGGAGAAGCCCGCCTCGATGCACTGCAGCGCACCTTCGTAGCTGCCGTGATCCAGATGCAGCGCCACCGGCACGGTGATCTTCAGGTTCTCCAGCATTCCGTTCACCATACCGACAATCGTCTTGTAGCCGCACATATATTTGCCGGCGCCCTCGGACACACCGAGAATTACGGGAGAATTCAGCTCCTGCGCCGTCTGCAGAACCGCCTTGGTCCATTCCAGGTTATTGATGTTGAAATGTCCGACCGCATAATGACCGGCCTTGGCCTTCTGCAGCATATCCTTTGCCGATACTAACATTGTCATTCCTCCGTTTTACCTTGATTTGCCTTTATTATACGCGAAAGCCCCGCAAATTGCAAGAGAACGCCGCGGAAAAAGCGCCGAAATCTTCAAAAAGTTTCGGAAAGGCCGCCTCACAGGCAGGACAGAATGCGGCACAGCCGCTGTGTATCCTGCGGGGCGGTGAAGGCCGAGGGCGACAGGCGCACCGTCCCGGCGGGCAGGGTTCCGAGCTTCCGGTGGGCCGCCGGGGCGCAGTGCAGCCCGGCCCGCACCGCTACGCCGAGGGCATTCAGCCGCTCGGCCGTGGTTTCCGGGTCCTCCCCCTGCCGTGTAAACGAGAGCACCGGAGCACTGAGCCCCGCCTGCGGACAGGGAGCATACAGCCGTATCCGCGGATTGTGGGACAGCGTCCCGTAAACGGACCTCAGCTCCCGGCATTCGTGCGCCGCAATCCGCTCCACGGTCTGCTGCCGCACCCATTCCATCCCGGCCCGCAGGCCGCAGATACCCGCCACGTTCGGTGTACCGCTCTCCAGCCGCTCCGGAAGCTCCTCCGGCTGCCGGAGTGACAGCGAGCTGCTGCCGGTACCGCCCTCCACAAAGGGCGGCAGCGCATACCGACCGCTGCACAGCAGCAGTCCGGTCCCCATGGGACCGTACAGGCCCTTGTGCCCCGGCATACACAAAAAATCAATGCCGTCGGCGGCCATGTCCAACGGCAGCACACCGGCCGACTGGGCCGCATCCACCACAAACGGCAGCCCGTGCCGCGCCGCCACCTCACCGATCCGCCGGATCGGCAGCGCCACGCCGAACACATTGGAGCAGTGCGTACACACAATGGCCCGGGTGGCCGCCGTAATACGGCGTTCAAACGCGGCCGCCGTGGCCGCCTCCTCCCCGGGGACGGTCGGCACGACAACGTAGGCGGGGAAGCCCGAGCGGCTCATCCCCTCCAGCGGCCGCATCACGGCGTTATGCTCCATATCGGACACGAGCACGAGCCCGCCGCGGCGCAGAAGTCCCTTCAGCACCATATTCAGACTCATGGTACAGTTCAGCGTAAAAATCACCCGCTCGGGAGAGGACAGCCCGAACAGAGCCGCCGCCGTCTCCCGGCAGCGCCAGATTTCCTCCGCCGCCCCCATCGACAGAGGGTGGCCGCCGCGGCCCGGGTTGCCGCCGAACCGCACCAGCGCCTCCGCCACGGCCCGATGCACCGCGGCGGGCTTCGGATAGGTCGTGGCAGCATTGTCAAAATACATCACTCCGGCCGCCCGCTCTCCGTCACCGACAGGATCCGGATTCCCGCGGCACGCAGCAGGCGCTCCGCCGCCGCGGCCTGCGTCGGGCCCGCACCGCTCAGCCACACACTGTAACCGCACCCCTCCCGCTCCTCCGCCGCCGAACGGCGATGCACGAAGGCGCGTAATCCGTTGCGCTCTAAAATCTTCTGGCCGCGGATTGCATTGGTGACCGAACTGACATTATAATGAATCGTATTCATCACGGGAAACGGTTTCACTCCTTTCCGGCCTCCCGGCCCGGAGACCTGTTACCACTATATGCAAAAAGAGGCGGCGTGGCCCCGTTTCTCCGCGCCGAAATTCCCGGCCGCACGGGGAGGAGTTGCCTCTTTGCACAAAGGGAGGCAGAAATATCCGGGGTTCAGGCGACAAAGTCAATAAAAAGGCGGTTATCGCTAAAAAAGAAATAAAAAAATGAGTCATCTGCACAAAAACATAGTGACAAACCCAGGGGAAGGTGTTATACTATAAATTATAGCGGACGTGTGCCCCGCGGAGACCCGGTATTCTCCCCTCGCACCGACTGCGGGGAGACCAGGGAGTGAAACCATGACAGAACAAACCATCAGCATTGACCGGATGGAGGAGGCCATTTCTCTGTTCGGGAGCTTTGACGAAAACATCCGGCAGATTGAGCAGCACTACGGCGTGGACATTACCGTGCGTGGCGGTGATCTCAAGATCTCCGGCGAGGCGGAGGCGGTCGGGCGCGCCGTGCGCGCCATCAACGGCCTTCTGCTGCTGCTCGGCCGCGGAGAACAGCTCGGGGAGCAGAATATCCGGTATGTGCTGATGCTGGTGGACGAGGGCAGCGACGACCAGCTGGCGCAGCTCTCCTCCGACGGCATCGGAGTCACCGCCAAGGGACGTCCCATCAAGCCGAAAACGCTCGGGCAGAAGCAATATGTGGAGGCGATCCGGGACAACACCATCGTGCTCGGCGTCGGCCCCGCCGGCACCGGCAAGACCTATCTGGCGGTCGCCATGGCCGTCCGCGCCTTCCGCGCCGGAGAGGTCAACCGCATTATCCTGACCCGTCCCGCCGTGGAGGCGGGAGAAAAGCTCGGCTTCCTGCCGGGCGATCTGCAGTCCAAGGTGGATCCGTATCTGCGGCCGCTGTACGACGCCCTGTTCGATATGCTGGGCTCCGAGACCTACCAGCGCTATCTGGAGCGCGGCAACATCGAAATTGCGCCGCTGGCGTATATGCGCGGGCGTACCCTGGACGACAGCTTCATCATCCTTGACGAGGCACAGAACACCACCCCCGAGCAGATGAAAATGTTCCTCACGCGCCTCGGCTTCCGCTCCAAGATGGTCGTCACGGGAGACATCACGCAAATTGATCTGTCCGGCGAACACAAGAGCGGACTCAAGGAGGTGCTGCGGGTGCTGCGCGATGTCGAGGACGTCCGCATCTGCACTTTGACCAACAAGGACGTGGTACGTCACCAGCTGGTACAGCGCATCGTAGAGGCCTATGAGACCTACGAAAAGCAAAAAAGCGAAAAACGGAAACCAAAAAAACCGGAAACGGGAAATCGGAGGTAAATACTATGGATAAGGTCAAGGTCACCATTGTCAACAAGCAAAAAACCGTCAAGGTCCCGACGGGCGTGCGGATGCTGATCCGCCGCTGCTGCCACGCCGTGCTGGTTCTGGAGAATTTCCAGGGCTCGGCGGATGTGGACGTCTCCATCGTGGACAACGAGCAGATCCGCCAGATCAACCGCGAAAAGCGCAAGATTGATCTGGTGACGGATGTGCTCTCCTTCCCGCTCGGGGAGAACGGTGTCTATGACCAAAACCCGGAGACGGGCGCCTATCAGCTCGGGGATATCGTGCTCTCCTTTGAGCGCGCGCAGGAGCAGGCGGAGCAGTTCGGACACTCGCTGCAGCGCGAGGTCGGCTATCTGACCGTCCACTCCATGCTGCACCTGCTTGGCTACGACCATGTGCAGGGCGGTCTGGAGGCCACGCAGATGCGGGAGAAGGAAGAAACCGTCATGAACATGATCGGGCTGCCGCGCGACACCTCCTTTGTCGGCCGCAGCGAATAATTGCAATACATACCGGATTATAATTGTCTCAGTATACGAAGGGTATACAGGAAGGATCGCATCGCATGACAGAAACCACTCGCAGTGCCTTTATTGCGCTGATCGGCCGCCCCAACGTGGGCAAATCCTCGCTGCTGAACCGCCTGCTCGGGCAGAAGGTCGCCATCGTCTCGGACAAGCCGCAGACGACGCGCGGCCGCCTGATGGGCATTCTGACACAGGGTGCCACCCAGCTGGTGTTTGTGGACACCCCGGGCATGCACCGCCCGCGGACGCGGCTTGGGGATTATATGGTGCAGTCGGTCAGCGAGGCCATGGGCGGCGTGGATGCCGCCGTTTTGGTGGCGGAGCCGACCGCGGAAATCCGCGAGACGGAGCGGGAGCTCTGTGAGGAGCTTCGGAAGAATCACCTGCCGGCGGTGCTGGTCATCAACAAAATCGACACCGTAGAGCAGAAGGATACGCTGCTCGGCTGCATGGCGGCCTGGCGCGATATGTACGATTTCGACGAGATCTACCCCGTGTCGGCGCTGACCGGCGAAGGGGTGGAGGAGCTGACGGCCACCCTGCGCGGCTATGCCTTCGAGAGCCCGCATTTTTTCCCGGACGATGCAATCTGCGATCAGCCGGAGCGTGTGCTGGCAGCCGAGCTGATCCGCGAAAAAATGCTGCTTCTGCTGCGGCAGGAGCTCCCGCACGGCACGGCGGTGGTCGTGGAGCGCTTTGCCAGGCACGATACCGGAAACGGGCCGGTCATCGACATCGATGCCACCATTTTCTGTGAGCGCGACACCCACAAGGGGATGATTATCGGCAAGCGCGGCACCATGCTGAAGGAGATCGGCACGCAGGCCCGCCGGGAGATGGAGGAACAGTTCGGCGCCAAGGTCAACCTGCAGTGCTGGGTCAAGGTCAAGGAGGACTGGCGCAACCGCCAGGGTATTCTGTCACAGCTCGGTTACACGCTGAAATAAGCGCGGGACGCGCGGGGCATCCCGCGGCGCTGCCAGAACTTCCCGCCGTTTCCGGCGTATGAACCTCTGCGGTTCGGTATACGCTAAGGGTGAAACGGAGGGCGGCGTATGACGGATTGGTGGAGCGCATTTTGCCGGACGGGGCGTATCGAGGATTATCTGCGGTATCGCGGGCTGGATATCTACGCCGCGCCGAAAGCCGACGAGCGGAAGGAGACGGGACGGGATGCCCATCAGAACCGACGCACTGGTGCTGAAGGAAAACAACAATATCGGTGAGGCGGACCGCTTTGTGACGCTGCTGACACGCGAGCTCGGCGTGGTCCGCGCCTCCGTGCGCGGCGCGCAGCGCATCCGGAGCCGGCTCGGCCCGGCAACACGGGCGCTGACCTACTCCTCCCTGACGCTGACCGAGGGGCGGGACAAGTACATCGTTACCGAGGCGCAGCCGCAGCGCGTATTCTGGGATCTGCACGCGATGGACAAGCTGGCGCTCAGCCAATACTTCTGCGAGCTCTGTCTGACGCTCGCGCCCCGCGAGGAGCCGGCCCCGGAGATTCTGCGGCTCATGCTCAATTCCCTGCATTTTCTGGGAGACGGCAGCCGGGAGCCGCGGCTGATCAAGGCGCTGACCGAATGGAGGCTGCTGTGCGGCGCCGGATATGCTCCCGACCTGAGCGGCTGCCGCCGCTGCGGTACGGCGGAGGGAACGCTGCTGCTGCGTCCCCGGGAGGGGACGCTGTGCTGCCCGGCCTGTGCGCAGCCGCCGGGAGCCGTCCCGCTGTCCCCCGCCGCCCGCGCCATACTGCGGCATTTTGCCGCCGCACCCCTGGAAAAATGCTATGCGGTGCGTCCCGCCGAGACGGAGCTTGCGCAGCTTGCGCAGGCCGCGGAGCAGCTTTTGCTCGCCCAGGTGGGACGCGGCTTCCGCACACTGGACTTTTACAAAACCATCGTCTGACCGCAGGCGGAAGCAGGATACATACTATCGGATAGGAGAACCATGGATCGACACGACATCACACTGGAACTGGATAAGGTGCTCCAGCTGCTGGCGGAGGAGGCCGGCAGCGCGGATGCGGCCGCTCTGGCCCGTTCGCTGACACCTTCTCCCTATTTCGGCGAGGTCAGCACCCGCCTTGAGGAGACAGATGCCGCCTACCGGCTGATGGCCGGCTTCGGCAGCCCCTCCTTCGGCTCGCTGACCCCTATCAAAAATGCCGCACGCCGCGCCGAAGCGGGCGCGGCGCTCTCTTTGCGCGAGCTGCTCGATGTGGCCGAGGTGCTGCGGGTTATCCGCGCCGTCGGGGACTGGCGGGCGCACTGCAGCGGGATCGAGACGGTTCTGGACGAGCGGTTTTCCCTGCTCACACCGAACCGGCACCTCGAGGACCGCATTACGACCTCCGTTGCGGCGGAGGATATGGTGGCGGACGCCGCCTCCCCCGCGCTTGCGGAGATTCGCCGTAAAATCCGCGCCGCCACGCAGCGGGTACGCGATCATCTCGGAGAGATGATCCGCTCCGCCGCCTATCAGAAGGCGCTGCAGGATCCCATCGTCACCATGCGTGACGGACGGTTTGTCGTCCCCGTCAAGGCGGACCACCGCAGCGAGGTGGCCGGACTGGTGCACGACACCTCCGCCTCCGGCGCCACGGTCTTTATCGAGCCGATGGCGGTGGTGGAGGCCAACAACGAGGTGCGCGTCCTGACCTCCCGGGAGGAGGCGGAGATCGAACGCATTATACAGGAGCTGTCCGCCGCCGTCGGGGAATACGCCGGCACGCTGTGCGCCGACTACGACCTGCTCATTGAGCTGGATCTGATTTTCGCCAAGGCCCGGCTTGCCTACAAGATGAAGTCCACCCGCCCGACGCTGGCGCAGGACGGGCACCTGCTTCTGCGCCACGCACGCCATCCCCTGATCGATCCCGCCCGCGTGGTGCCGATCGATGTGGAGCTCGGCGGTGCCTTCGACACGCTGGTCATCACAGGCCCCAATACGGGCGGCAAGACCGTCACCCTCAAGACCATCGGTCTGCTCACACGCATGACACAGTGCGGCCTCATGCCGCCGGTGGACGACGGCAGCCGCATTGCCGTGTTTGAGCATGTATGGGCCGACATCGGGGACGAGCAGTCCATCGAGCAATCGCTATCCACCTTCTCGGCGCATATGACCAATCTGATTGCCATTCTGAAGCAGGCGGACGACCGCAGCCTGGTGCTCATCGATGAGCTCGGTGCCGGCACGGACCCCGTGGAGGGAGCCGCGCTGGCCACGGCCATCCTGGAGCAGCTGCGGGCCCAGGGAGCCCGCATTGCGGCCACCACGCATTACGCCGAGCTCAAGGCCTACGCCATCCACACCGACGGTGTGGAAAATGGCAGCTGTGAATTTGACGTTGCCACGCTGCGCCCGACCTACCGCCTGCTGGTCGGCGTTCCCGGCCGCTCGAACGCCTTTGCCATTTCCGAACGCCTCGGCATGGAAAAATCCGTGGTGGACCGCGCCCGCTCGCTGGTATCGGGGGACGACCGCCGCCTGGAGGAGGTCGTCGTCCGCCTGGAGGAGCGCCGCCAGTCCATGGAGCGGGAGCTGCGCGAAGCGCAGGATGCCCGGGACCGCGCCGTCTCCTCGGCCGCAGCCGCGGCTCTCCACGCCGAAAAGGCGGAGGAGGCCCAGCAGAAGGTGCTTGAGCAGGCCCGTGAGGAGGCACAGAGGATTGTAGAGCGTGCCCGCCGGGAGGCGGAGGCGCTGATGACGGAGCTCGAGGAGCTGCGCAAGAAAAAGCAGAACGCCGATTTTGCCCGGGAAGCGCAGGAGGCGAAGTCGCGCCTGCGGCGCCAGCTGGACCGCATGGAACGCGAGGCCGACCCCGTCACCCGCCGCAAGCCGGAGTCCTATACCCTGCCGCGTCCCCTGAAGGCGGGCGACACCGTCACCGTGGTCTCTCTCGGCAAGGCCGGGACCGTGCTCTCGCCCACCGATAAAAACGGGGTCACCGAGGTACAGATCGGACTCATCCGCACGCGGGTCAAGACCGACGATCTCCGGCTGACCGAGCAGGCCAAGGTCACCGCTCCGAAGCCCTCGCGCACGGCGGGCGGCATCACCTCCCGCGGGCTGCGGGAGGCGCACACGGAGATTGATCTGCGCGGCATGATGACCGACGAGGGCGTTCTGGCGCTCGACCGCTTTATTGACGAGGCGCTGCTGAACGGTCTGTCGCAGATTACCATCATTCACGGCAAAGGCACAGGCGCGCTGCGTGCGGCGGTACAGCAGCATCTGCGCACCCATCCCAATATTCAGAGCTATCGTCTCGGCACCTTCGGTGAAGGAGAGATGGGCGTGACGATTGCCGAACTAAAGCATTGATACAGACAGGAGACAAGGCATGGAACAGGAACAGAACCGCAGCGGCTTTGAGGTGCTCGGGCTCAGCGAGCCGACCCTCAGGGCCCTGAAGAAAATGGGATTTGAGCAGCCGACGGAAATTCAGAAAAAGACGATTCCCGTCATGATGAAGGGGCGCGACCTGATTGCCAAGGCCCCGACGGGGACGGGCAAAACCTGCGCCTTCGGCATTCCGCTGCTGGAGAGCCTGGACATGGAAAACCGGGACATCCAGGCCGTCGTGGTCTGCCCCACCCGCGAGCTCTGTCTGCAGATTGCGGAGGAGCTGCGGGCGCTGGCCGCCTTCCGGCCGCAGGTACGCATTACCGCCATCTACGGCGGGCAGCCGATGGGAGCGCAGCTCACCGCCCTCAAGAAGGGTCCCCACATCGTGGTGGCCACTCCCGGCCGCTTGCTCGACCATATGGGGCGCCGGACCGCGTGGCTCGGCAACGTCTATACCGCCGTGCTCGACGAGGCCGACGAAATGCTGAAGATGGGCTTTATCCGCGATGTCCGGAAGATTCTGAACGCCACCCCCGCCGATACGCAAGTGGTCATGTTCAGCGCCACCATCTCGCGCGATGTCATGGACGTGGCGTGGGAGTATCAGAACCACGCGGTGGAGATTCAGGTGGAGGCCAAGGGCGACAGCCGCCCGCAGATTCGCCAGTATGTGGTGCGTTCCTCCGGCTCTCAGCGGCAGGAGGACATGCTGCGGATTATCGAGGGCATGGGGCTGCACCGCGTGATGGTGTTCTGCAACCGCAAGGTCACGGTGCGGCAGCTGGAGGAGCGGCTGCGCCGCCGCGGACTGTCGGTGGACTGCCTCCACGGCGACATTACGCAGGCCCAGCGCAACAAGACCATGGCCGGCTTCCGCAAGGGTGCCTTTGAGGTGCTGATTGCGACGGACGTGGCGGCCCGCGGCATCGACGTGGACGATGTGGAGGCCGTGTTCAACTACGATATTCCCGAGGAGAATGAGTATTATCTCCACCGCATCGGCCGTACCGGGCGCGCCAAGCACCACGGCATCTCCGTCACCTTTGCGGGGGACGGTGACACCTATCGGCTGCGCGACATCCGCAAATACACCCGTTCGGATATTGCGGAGGCGGTCATCGACGAAAACGGATGCCTGATTCCTAAGAGAGCGGAGGCACCGGCCGACTCCAAGAGTAACAATACCTGAGCCTATGCATACAAAAAGGCAGGCAGCATAAAAACATGCTGCCTGCCTTTTCAGTATCCCGGATCGCGGGAGAAGGATACGCCGCCCGGTGCCGGTTACTGTATTCCGCGCCGTTTATGCCGCAGGGTCTTCTGCTCCGCCCGCAAAAAATCGGAATCCCATTTTCTGCGGTATTGCCGCACCTCGCCCCGCCAATAGCTTTTGGGAAAGGTATAATGGTTTTCCGTCAGAAAAATCGGGAGGTTATGCAGGCAATCCGCCAGGTCATAAATCTTCGCGGCATTCCCCTCCCGCACTGCCTCCGCCAAGCACTCGTTGGCTTTGAACAGTGCACTGTATATGTTTTCGTCCTTCAGCCAGGAGAGGGGAAAGTACGTATAGTCGTTTTCTGTCCATAGAAAGCGGTAGGGCTCCACATGCCGCAATATTTCCACCGACCGCAGTGCTTTCCGCAGCGCATTGGGCTCCGCGTTGTCCCCCTGCCTGCCGCGAAGCACGTCTCCTACCCTTGCAAGGATCGGGGCATTCCACTCCGCCTTAGGATCGGCGCGAATCAGAGCATAGATGAGATACAAATCGTACAAATCGTAAACGCCTATCATCCGTCATCCCTCCGCAATTTTCCCTATACCGGAAAGGTTTCCTCCGCTTACTCTCACCGAAACGTAACCCGCCCCTTTTCAAAGGCCAGCACACGGTCACAGTATCTGCGCAATTTTCTGCGCTGGCTCGACGGGACCAATATGATTTTCCCGCTGCTCCTCAGAAAATCAATCACTCCGCCCTCTGCCGCCGCCTCCAGCCGTGTGATAT
>URYX01000008.1 GCA_900552225.1 uncultured Oscillospiraceae bacterium
CACCTATATTTCCGTGCTGGAGCGTACCAAGGAAATCGGCATTCTGCGGGCCATCGGCGCATCGCGGCATAACGTTTCGCAGGTGTTCAATGCGGAAACGTTCATCATCGGACTGTGTGCCGGCCTGATCGGCATCGGCTTGACGCTGCTGCTGCTGATTCCCATCAACGCCATCATCCATGCCCTGGCCGAGACCACGGCCGTCAGTGCCTTCCTGTCGGTACCGACCGCGGTGACGCTGGTAGTGGTCAGCGTGCTGCTGACCATGCTGGGCGGCCTGATTCCCTCGCGCAAGGCGGCGCGCAAGGACCCCGTGACGGCATTGCGCACCGAATAATTTGCAGCGGAAAATCCGCAATATCTCCAAGCGTAACAAAAGTCTCCGGACGGCGAATTTTCGCTGCCCGGAGACTTTCTGCTGTAAGGGGTTGCCGAAAGACGATTTATCCGATACCCGTCAGGGTAATTTCCGCCCGACCGTTCAGGATAAGCTGCAGGGTATAGGTACCGGAGGCTGCATTCCACTGCTCCTCCGCCTGCCCGACGTGAAATCCGGCGACGGAGACGGACGGTCTGGCGGCAAGCCCCGTCAGCGTCCACGTGACGGCACGCTGATCCTCCGGGGCGTCCAGCCGCTCTCCTTCCAGATAGGCATACAGCAGCATATCCTGCCGCTCACGGCCCGCGAAAAAGGCACGCGTGTCCAGCCGCAGATTCTGTACTTCGAGTGACAGTGTATCGCCCTGCTGCCGGGCAATCACCAGGCTGTGCTCATACAGGGCCGTGTGCAGCTGCACGGAATTGGTCAGTGCATACGCGACCATCTGTACGGTGCCGGTGAGGTTTTCGGAATTGTGGAACAGATACACTCCGTCCGGCAGACGGTACAGGGTGGCATTGCCGGTATAGGTTTCCGGATAGAGACTGTCGAAATAGGCCCGCTTGGAGGCGGCGGAATGGCCGACGGCCGCCGCATAGCTTTGAGCATCCAGCACCTGTGCCTCAGGCAGCACGGAGGGCTCGGAAAGCCCCGGCAAAAACGGCAGCAGATAGTAGCGGCCGGTCTTCGGAAGCCACATTTTGGAGACGCCGTAGCCGCTGTAGGTCTGTACCCATTCGGTGCTGGGGCCGTAGAGATCCTCTAAAATCGGGGCTTCCGTACCGCAAAGCTCCGGAGCCGAGCGGTCGGTGACACGGTAGGCCACGCGAATCTGTGCGGCAACCTCCTCCCGCGTGGGAATGGCTCCGTGCAGCATCCGCTGATACAGCGGATAGATCACCGACCAAAAGGTTTCGGTCAGTACGGGCTCGCCTCCGTCCTCCAGGCAGAGATTCAGATTTTCACAGGAAAAGACCGTGGCACCGCCCGCCAGATCACAGACGGTATCGATGCCGGCGAGCGCAGGGGGATACCCGACGATGGCATCCGTGCCGTAGGCATGGGGCATTCCGCCGAGGTCGTCGTAGCCGCCGTAGCCCTCCTCGTACCAGATCCAGCTCTCGACATTGGCCCCCCAGCTGCCGCAGACGCCGGACAGCCAGCAGCCCAGCGCCCCCGACTGCACCGACAGATGCCGTCCGGCTCCCAGCCGTTTATCGAGAATGACCACCGCGTCCGCGTTGTCCCGCAGCAGGGTGAACAGCTCCTCATCCTCCAGGAAGGCGGCAAAACTGTTGTTGTACTGCGGGGATTCCGCGTCCAGCCACAGCACCGAGCCCCCGTGAGCGGCCGCCACCCGCACGGAGGTTTTCAGACGCCGTGCATCCTCCGCCTGCACGCCCATGCAGCTCAGCTCGGTGTGGCCGAAGCCCATGAGACTCGGGTGACGGGTAAGCAGCTCGGACAGCTCCGCCTCGGTGAAGGCCTCGTGCGTCTCAAAGGAATTCCACCATTCGATCTGCAGAATGACAGGGACTCCGGCGGCATCGGTGATGTCCAGTGCCTCGTGCCAGAGACGCAGCATATCCTGTGTGTTCTCCTTGCCGTCATTGTCCAGATAGAGCACCGTAAACGGCCGGATATCCTCCGGCAGCGCCCGGTAGGTGGCGACGGCGCGCTCTCCGAGCGAGCGCCCCCATAATCCGAAGGTGCGAAACAGAAAAACGGGATTTTCCGCGTCGATCACCAGACGCCGGTCCGATGCGGTGCGGCGCTGCCGCAGAAAGGTTCCCTTGCGGTGAGTGTCCAGCGGGATCACCGGAACGGCCGACCGGTCGGAGGTCGGTGTGTCTCCGGAGGAGATGGCGGAGGTGCCTGCCGACACCGGTGCCTCAGAGGACGGCGCGGGGGAAACGGCCTCGGCGCAGCCGCCGAGCAGCATGAGCAGTGCAAGCCCCATAACGGCTGCGCGGACAAGCCCTGGTTTGAAATGCATACAGGTCCCTCCTTTACCGCACGACGAGGACGACACCGGGAGCGGAATCGTCGTTTTTCGTCTGCAGGGGAGCGCATAGCTCCCGCAGCAGAGCACCGTCCACGGACAGATTGCAGCCCTCCGCGGTCACACGGTCGGTAATCTCCACAGCGGTGTTCGCCGCCAGATCCTGCGCGTAAATGTGTTTTCCCGCAAGCGACTCGTCGAAGCGAAGCGTGGCGGAGTCGATAGCCCCGAACAGCCCGACGGGGGCGTGCACGGAGGCCTTGAGCGTAATCTGCGCCGCAGGGGAACGGCGTCCCTCCGCTCCGAAGCGGGGGAGCACCGCGGCGCTGACGGCTCCGTTCGGATGGCGGCCGGAGATGACCCAGGTTTCCTCACCGGGATAGACGACCTGCGGCAGTTCGCCGCCGCGGGCACACAGGCGCGGCGCCCCCTGCCGGGTGACACGGCTGCCGTATCCGGCCAGCCAGGGGCCGCTGTGCCGGAAGTCGAAGGATTCCCATAGAATGTCCGTGCTGATACGGGTCGGGGCCTCGGCGGTGGGGGCAAAGGCCGGGGCAAACGCCGTCTGCCAGCGTATCGCCCGGATTACCTCGGCCGTGCGGCAGTAAGGGCTCATGCCGAAGGCCGGCAGCGAGCTGCGCATAATGCCGATGGCGCATCCGAGGACGGCGCCGATCAGCGGCTCATCCTCGCAGTTGAGGACGGTGGGAGAGCCCGTAAATTCCGCCATGCGGAGCGGGAACTGCACCCGGTCGAGCGTGGTGGGAACCGACAGCTCGGCGGAGACGTCATAGGTGCGGTATACCTGAGCAAAGCGCATCAGCTCCGCACAGCGCATCGGCTCATCGCGCCAGTCGGCAAAGCGCCCGGAATGCTCGGTGCTGTCGTCGTGATCCTCGATGCCGGAAAACGGAGCCACCACGCCGCTGTGCTCCACCACCAGGGCGGGAGCCTCCTCCGCGGCCCATGCACTCAGGCGGCGGCGAAAGGCGGCCGAGCGGTCGTGATGTCCCCAGTCCACCTTCCAGTAGCCGATCCCGGCCTCGCGGCACCAGCGCAGCCGCTCCCGCCAGTAGTGCTCCTGCTCCTCCGGCGTCTGAAAATGTCCCCAGTACTCGCCGCAGGCATTGGCGCAGATCCAGAGACCGAGTCCCCTCCATCCGTGCTCCTTTACGCGTCGGCTGAGTTGTGCCAGGCGCTCGGCGGGAGTACCGGTACAGGAGGGGAAGCGTTCGCCGTCAACAATCAGCGAACCGAATCGGCCATGGCGGTAGTTGTCGTCGCCCGTCATTCCGTAGGGGACATCCCAGCCGTCGTCCAGCACCAGCCACAGATGACGGCGGATCGAGGGATACAGGTGCACCATACCGTCCTTCCCGAACACCAAATCCTCGCATAGGCTGTCGCGTCCGCTGCTGCGGCCGCTTATCTGTACGCTGCACTGCGTGCTCCACGTGCAGAAATAGTTAAGCGTGTCGTAGCGGTCTTGTATCAGATTCATCGGGCAGTTCTCCTTTTCACGGTCGGATTACGCGGGCCGGCTGCCTGCGCCGCAGGCGGGGATTCCGTCCGGGCTCGGCGGCTTGGCCCTTCCGATAATCAATATACCGTATCGGTGCCGAAAAGTATTTACCAAAAGATGCTGCGTTTTCGGTCGGAATTGCGTCCGGACGCTGCAGGCCGCGGCAGTGACGGCGGACAGAACCCGGCGGCTTCCGGACAGGCCCCGCGCCGCGATTGGCGAAAGGTATCTTTTTCTGCAATATTTGTACAGAAGCTGCTGTCAGGCCCTCGGCAATGCCGGAGGCAGAAAAAATTGCGATGGGAGGTACCGCACCTTGGACGCGGTACCCCCATCGCAATTTAACGCAGATATGCCAACGTTTTGCCTAAAGTGCTGTCAAAGCCGAGCGCCCGATACATTCCCTCGTCGCAGGGGGCACAGGTGACCGTCAGGCTGGCAAGGGCATTTTCTCTGCTCCAGGTTTGTGCAGCTTGTGCCAGCATCCGGGCAATGCCTTTTCTGCGGAACGCAGGTTCAATGTAGAAATCATCGAATACGCCGGTGTCGGTACACGCAAAGGTGGAGAAGCATTTTGCAATGCTGCACATCCCCACCGCCCGGCCGTCATGCTTTGCCACAAAGAAAGTGATCTTTCCGTCCCGGATTGCCCGGGAAAGCTGTTCCTGCTTTTCCTCCGTTGCGGGTGACTCCCCGATCTCCTTCAGAAATCCGTTTTCCAGCTCTTTGAACTGCCGGTTATCCGGATCTGTGAGGACCTCCACGGTCAGTGGTTTCCGGACGGCGGCGACATCGTTTTCCGCGACTGCTTCACGGATAGTGATTTGGGTTCCCATTTGATTTCCTCCAATAGTTTATTGGGAGGGTTAGGAAGCGTGAACCCTCCATACACGACGCATAGTCATAAAGACCACCCTTTCTGCATTGGATTTGTATTCAGATGTCTTTTGCGGCATGGATACCTCGGGAATTACCGTCGGAAATACAGATATCCCCATCATTATAGCATCGCCGCCGGGGCTTTTCCACACTTTTTTTGCGTAAGACAAAAAGCGGGAGTACATCGTCCAAACGCACTCCCGCTTTTCTGTGGAACAGATTGGCCACGGCATGCTTACGGCCCTGCGGCCTCGTCAGAATGCCGCGGCCGGATTCAGGGAAACAGGCGGTATCCGACGATGACGGTCTCGTCCGGGTCAAGGTAGCCGCCGGTGTCGCTGCCGAGTCCGGCGGCGGGCCAGACCTGCTCAAATGACAGGTCCGGTGTATGGCTCAGCACCAAAAAGGCAGTGCTTTGGGCGGCACCGTTCGTCCGGCCGGCCACCTCATATCGGTACGGATAAGTGCGGCCGTCGCACAGCCACATTCCGTCGCCGGCCGCAAAGTGCGCGGCAGTGATGACGGTTTCCCCGGTCTCACGCTGCTGCGCCGTTTGTTCGGAGGGAGTGGCCGGATAGGATAGCCAGGCCGCCGGGTTTCCGCCCGGAATATCCTCAAAGCGGAAATCGCTCCACACCTTATATTTGGTGTCGGGGCGGCTTTTCACAAAGAATTCCACTTCCAGACGGTAGACGCAGGAGACCGTGAGCTTCTGTCCGCTCAGGTTGTAGCGGCGCTCCGCCGCTGCGCCGGGCGGCAGCGTATAGGCGATGGCGATCCACACGGGGTTCGGTTCTATGCTGCAGTCCACCCACTGCCCGTTTTCCTCACGGTACAGGCGAAACGGTGTGCCGTATATCAGGGAGTGCGGGGTGCGGTTCTGATACTGTACCAGGAGGCGGGGCCCGTTGTCCGAAATCTCCGACGAAAGCACCTGAAGCGACAGCCCCTGCAGCTCCGAATCGCCGCTCTGGGCCGGAGCCGTGTCCGCTTTTCGGATGGGATCGGTGAGCAGACAGACGGCCGCCGCCGCGCTGACCGCCAGCGCGGCAAGCAGAACCCACAGCGCCGGTTTTTTGTACCGGAGGACGGATTGCACGCGGCGTTTTACGCCGGATTCTCCGAAAGCCAGGGGACAGGCGGCGATCCGGTGCCGTCGGATGCTGCAGGAGAGCAGTGCCTCGGAATATTCCGCCCGCTGCGCCGCCGTCATTCCCCGCACGGCCCTTTCGTCGCACGCCAGCTCCAGATCCCGGCCGAACAGGGCATACGCCATCCACAGGAGCGGCTGAAACCAATACGCCGTCAGCAGCAGAAAGCCCAGAAACTTCCACAGCGGGTCTCTGCGCCGTATGTGGGCCTGTTCATGGGCCGTAACATGGCGCAGAGTCGCCTCCTCCATCCCGAACGGCACATAGATGCGCGGCCGGAAAAGACCGAGCACAAACGGCGAGGTTACCTGCTCGCTCTGAAACAGATTGTCCCGCAGCCGCACTGCCGTCCGCACTTTTTGCTTCAGGCGCAGTGTACTGACCGCGGCATACAGCAGCAGGGCCGCCGCCCCGATCAGCCAGATGGCTGCGGCTGCGGCCATCCCCGTCTGCAGCGGTGCAGACGCGGGCCCGGGAGAGAGTGTGCCGCTGACGGCGGAGGCGGCCGCCGTGTCGAGCAGCGGGAACCCGCTTTGGAGGGGCGGCACTGCTCCCGTCAGGATGCCGGGCGAGACGGTTTCCGCGCTCGGAATCAGGCTCAGGACGCTTTCGGGCGTCAGCGGGCAGACCAGCCGCACGGCGACAATGCCCCATAGCAGCACCGGAATCCATCGCGGGGCCCGTCGGAGCGGCAGACGGAGCAGGCATACCGCCAGTATGGCCCAACCGGCGGCAATGCTGCGGTTGACGGCGGCCAAAAACAGTGCGCTCACGGCGTCTCCTCCTCCCGGAAGCGGTCGATCATGCGCTGCACCTCGTCAATCTCCTGCCCGGAGAGCCTCCGGTGACGCGCAAAGGCGGCTAAAAAGGCCGGCAGCGAGCCGTCAAAGGTTTTTTCCACCACCGCATCGATCTCGGCGGCCTGCACCTCGTCCCGGCTCACCAGCGAACGGACCACGGTATTTTCGTTTTTTAAGATGCCGCGCTCCGACAGCCGCTTGATGACGGTATAGGTGGTGGTCGGCTTCCAGCCGAGCTGCTCGCGGCAGAGCTGCACAAGCTCGCCGCTTTTGACGGGCTCATGCTCCCATAAAATCCGGCAGAAGCGGTATTCGCTTTCAAAAACCCGCGGTGTTTCCATACAGTCGCCCCTTTCTGCACTCTAATGTGATAGAGTATACATACACTCTATCACATTAGAGCGACCGTGTCAAGAGGCAGCTTGAAAAAGAGCAGCTCCGTCAGCGGATGCCGCCGTCCGCGGAGCGGTCGGGCGGTCCTCCGTGCCAGCGGCGGCGGTATTGACCGGGAGTCTGATGCTCGTTTTTGCGGAACAGCTGAATGAAGTAGTTGGGATCCATCCCGACCCGCAGCGCCACCTCGGATACGGACAGATTGGAGCTGCGCAGCAGCTCCTTGGCGTGGTTGATGCGCAGCACCGACAGGTATTCCGCCGGAGACAGCCCAATGCTGGCCTTGAAGCTGCGCTGCAGGTGATACTGGCTGACGCTGAGCTGCTCGGCCAGCCGCTCCAGCGTGATCGGGTCTGCAAAATGACGGGACAGATAGCGCACCGCCTCCTGCACAAAGGGCGGCGCCGTCAGCACATCGGGGGAGGCGGTCCCCCGGCGGATACAGGCCACCAGCAGCTCGGTGAGCAGGGCGGAGGCCCGCAGGTCGCTGTCCGGAACGGAGAGATAGGTGCTGCTCAGCTCCAGCAGCTCCCGCAGCAGCTCCCGTACCCGCTCGCCCTCGGCCGGACGGGCGACCGGCTGACCGCGGTTGGCAGCCAGAAACGCCTGATAATAGGCATCGGCCGTCGCTCCGGTGAAGTGTACCCAGATGACATTCCACCGCCCGGCTTCGGGACAGGTGCCGTATTTCTGCGGGCTCTGGCAGTCGATCCAGAAGATCGTGCCCGGTTCGAGGGAGTAGACCTCGCCGCCGTATTCCAACAGTCCCTGCCCGGACAGGGTGAGCTTGATCAGGTAGGAATTCAGTCCGCTGCGCTGCGTAAAGTACCGCCGCCCGGAGTCAAACAGTCCCGCCTCCTGCAAATACAGCAGATGCTGCTTGGCAAAGCTGCCCGCCGTCACGAATTCCCAGCGGGAATCGGGGGTCATATCCAGTTGATATTGCAGTGTCTGCATGGTGCCCTCCGCAAAAAGCAAGATTTTGATATTTTTCGGCAAGTCCTATTATAGCACAGCGGGGAGAAAAAATCTATACTTAAACAGGAAAGCTGCCGGAAACGGGGCCGCGGGCACCCGATCCGGCCGGGGAGGAACGCGTATGAAATATTATCTGGCCATTGACATCGGAGCCTCCTCCGGGCGCCATATCGTGGGATGGCGCGAAAACGGGGAGGTCCGCACCGAGGAGGTGTACCGGTTTCCGAACGGCGTGGTGCAGACGGACGGACACCTGACGTGGGGCATCGACCGCCTGCTGACCGAGGTCCGGGCGGGTATCGCCGCCGCGAAGGAGCGGTACGGAGCCATCGAGAGCCTGTCGATCGACACCTGGGGTGTGGATTATGTGCTGCTGCGCGGCGACGAGGCGGTCACCCCCTGCTATGCCTACCGCGACGGGCGGACGGCCGAGGCCGTCGGGGCAGTGCACGCATGTGTCCCGTTTGCCGAGCTGTACCGCGAAACCGGCATCCAGTTTCAGCCGTTCAACACGGTCTATCAGCTGTATGCCGACCGGATGGCGGGCCGCCTGGAGGGCGTGACGGATTTTCTGATGATTCCGGAATACCTGATGTACCGGCTGACCGGGGTCAAAAAGCACGAGTATACCAACGCCACCACCGGCGGCCTGGTGAACGCGGTTCAAAAGCAGTATGCCATGGATCTGATCCGGCGGCTCGGACTTCCGGAGCACCTGTTCGGCCGGCTGTCCGCGCCGGGGGAGACGGTCGGCTGCTATGACGGCATCCGCGTGGTGCTGTGTGCCACCCACGATACCGCCTCGGCGGTGGAGGGCATCCCCATGCCGGAGGATGCGCTGTTCCTGTCCTCGGGGACATGGTCGCTGCTCGGCGCCAAGATGGCTGCCCCGCGCACGGACGAGGCCTCCTGTGCCGCCAATTTCACCAACGAGGGCGGCGTCGGCTATATCCGCTATCTGAAAAACATCATGGGGCTCTGGATTATTCAGAATCTGCAGCGCCAGCTCGGCATCGGGTTCGGTGAAATGGTGGAGCTGGCCAAAACCAGCCGTTACGAGGGGCGGTTTGACGTCAACGAGAGCCGTTTTTCCGCGCCGGAGGATATGCGCGGTGAGATTCGCGCAGCCCTCGGGGAGGCATCGCTGACCGATGCCGATATTGTCAACAGCGTGTATCATTCGCTGGCGTACAGCTATGCGCAGACGGTGCGGGAGCTCGAGCAGCTGACCGGGCGGCAGTGGGATACACTGTACATTGCCGGAGGCGGCGCCAAAAACGGCTATCTGAACGAGCTGACCGCCCGGTATACCGGAAAGAAGGTTGTCGCCCTGCCGATTGAAGCGACGGCACTGGGCAACCTGAAAATACAAATGGAGGCGAGTGTATGAGCTATTCGGAAGCAAAAGTCGGCTATGCGGCCATCGGGGTGGACACGGAGGCCGCCATGGAGCGGCTGAAAACGGTGCCGATCTCTCTGCATTGCTGGCAGGGAGACGACGTGCGCGGATTCGATACGGATCCGAGCAAGCCGCTCACCGGCGGTATCCAGACGACGGGAAACTATCCCGGACGGGCCCGGACGCCGGAGGAGCTGATGGCGGACATCGAGAAGGTGCTGGAGCTGTGCCCCGGCACCAAGAAAATCAACCTGCATGCATCCTATGCCATTTTTGAGGACGGCGAGTGGGCGGACCGGGATCGGCTGGAGCCGAAGCATTTCCGCCGCTGGGTGGAGTTCTGCAAGGCGCATCATCTCGGCGCGGATTTCAACCCCACCTTCTTCTCCCATCCGATGTGCGACCCGCTGACGCTGTCCTCTCCGAACGAGAAGACCCGCCGCTTCTGGATCGAGCACGGCAAGGCCTGCCTCCGCATTTCGCAGTATCTGGCGGAGGAGCTCGGACAGTCCTGCACCATGAATATCTGGACGGGTGACGGCTATAAGGACATTCCGGCGGACCGCATGGGCCCGCGGCAGCGGTATAAGGAGTCGATCGACGAGATCCTGTCGGAGCCGTATGACTTCAACAAGGTCAAGCCCTGCGTCGAGAGCAAGGTGTTCGGTATCGGCGTCGAGGCGTATACAGTCGGCTCGGCGGAGTTCTCGCTCAGCTACGCCGCGATGAACCGCGGCAAGTGCATCCCGCTGATGGATAACGGCCATTATCACCCGACCGAGGTCGTGTCGGATAAAATTCCGGCGCTGCTCTGCTTCTTCCCGGAAATCGCGCTGCATATTACCCGCGGCGTGCGCTGGGACTCGGATCACGTGGTGCTGCTGGATGACGAGACCCGGGAGCTCTGCAAGGAGATTGTACGCTGCGGCGGCCTGGACGGGCGGGTGTATATTGCGCTCGACTATTTTGACGCCTCGGTCAACCGCATCGCGGCCTGGACGCTCGGCTACCGCAATGTGCAGAAGGCACTGCTGAGCGCGCTGCTGACACCGCACGCTGCGCTGCGCGAGCTGCAGGACAGCGGCTCTCTGACGGAGCTTTTGGTGCGGCAGGATGAGCTTAAGACACTGCCGTTCGGAGAGGTCTGGAACGAATATTGCCGCCGCTGCGGCGTGCCGGAGGACGGCGCGTGGCTCGGCGCGGTGCAGGAATACGAAAAGAAAGTGCTGGTGAACCGAGGATGAAGGACATCTTGACCGCCCCCTGGATGGTGGAAATGATCCGTACCGTGACCAATATGTATGACCACGGATGGGACGAGCGCAACGGCGGCAACGTCAGCCTGCTGCTGGACGAGGCCGATGTGCGGGACTATACGGACGGGACGGTGCTGCGCACCATTCCGCTGCAGTTCGAGGCCAAGCCTCTGGCCGGCCGTTATTTTCTGGTGACCGGCACCGGGAAATATTTCAAAAACGTGCAGTATGACCCGCAGTGCAATCTCGGACTGATCCGTATCGCCGCGAACGGCGAGGATGCGGAGCTGCTGTGGGGCTATTCCGACGGCGGCCGCTTCACCTCGGAGCTGCCGGCGCATCTGATGAGCCATATGGCACGTCTGAAGATCAATCCGCAAAACCGCGTGATTATGCATTGCCATCCCGGCAACCTGCTTGCGATGACCTACGTCCATACGCTCGATGAGCGCGCCTTTACCCGCACCCTGTGGCAGATGTGCACCGAGTGCGTGGTGGTGTTCCCGGACGGCGTGAACGTGCTTCCGTGGATGCTCTGCGGTACCAATTCCATCGGTGAGGCCACGGCGGAAAAGATGGCCACCGCGCGGCTGGTGGTATGGGCACAGCACGGTATCTACGGTGCGGGTGCCGACCTCGACGAGACCTTCGGCCTCATCGAAACGGCGGAAAAGGCGGCGGAAATCTACATGAAGATTGCCCACCTGCCGCTGGTCAATACCATTACGGATGCACAGATGCATGAGCTGGAGGATCGGTTTCAGCTGACGGTGCGTGAGGGTTATCTGGACTGACGGGGAGGAGAGGTTCCGTGGAACGCTATGCCTGGAAGGCCACCCTTCTTCCCGGAAAGCGGGAGGAGTATGTGCGGCGGCACCGTGAGCTCTGGCCGGAGATGCAGGAGGTGCTGACCCGGGCCGGCATCGTGAATTATACGATCTGGAACACGGGGAACGAGCTGTTCGGTTACTATGAATGTGAGCGGGGCGCCGATTTTGCGGCGCAGGTGCAGAACGAGAGTCCGGTGGTGGAACGCTGGAACGTCTATATGAAGGACGTCATGTTCATGGAGCCGGATCCGGAAACCGGAGCGCAGCCCCGCCTGCAGCAGGTATTCTCCTTCCGCACGGAGTGAGCGGCCTGGCTTTGCCGAATACGCCTAAGACAAAGAAAAGAGTCTGCCGAGGGCTGATGCCCTCGGCAGACTCTTTTTCGCCCTGTATTTCTCAGCGCCCCGTGCTGCCGAAGCCGCCGTTGCGGGCCGCATCGGCCCGGTCCTCCTCCGTGATGCCGAACGGGACAAAGATTCCCTGTGCAAAGCCGTCGCCGGTGTGCAGCGTCAGCGTTTTGCCCTCGCGCGAATCGTTGGTGATCTTGATGAAAATGTGCCCCTCATTGTCCGAATTGTAATAATCCGCATCCACAATACCCACTGTATTGTTCAGCTGCAGCCGGTATTTGAAGCCGAGGCCGCTGCGCGGAAACAGCATCAGAACCCACCCGTCCGCCATGCGGGCACGGATACCGGTCGGGATTTTGGCGGTTTCCCCGGGCGCCAGGGTGAGGTCACAGGGGAGCGTGAAATCGTAGCCGGCCGATCCGGCGGTGGCGCGGGTCGGCAGCTTCAGGGAGTCATAGACCGACTCCTCCGTGCCGAAGGTCTCCCGGAAGTCGGCGGCGAACCGTTCCCGGCTCACCTTTTCAAAATGTGCGATGCGATTCATGGCGTTTCCTCCGTTGGGGTTCCGTTTTCGGCAGAGCTTTTCCGGCTTTTGCGCGGCGCCGCCTTCTCAAAGCCGCAGCCCTCGGTCAGGCAGTACAGCTTCGGGGCCTTGCCTTTCTTTTTGAACAGCGTCTTGCCGCATTTCGGGCAGACCTCCTTCGACGGCTCATCCCACGATACGAAGTCGCACGCCGGATAGGCGGAGCAGCCGTAGAACTTGCGGCCCTTTTTCGATTTTTTCAGCAGAATCTCGCTGCCGCATTTCGGGCAGATGCCGCCGGTCTTCTGTTGGATGGGTTTGGTGTTTTTGCATTCCGGGTAGCCGGGGCAGGCGAGGAATTTGCCGAAGCGCCCGGTTTTGATGACCATCCGGCGCCCGCACTGTTCACAGATCTCGTCGCTTTCCTCGTCGGGCACGGCCACCTTTTCGCCGGACATGGCTTCCTCGGCCTGCTTCAGTGTCTGTGAAAAATCGCGGTAAAAGCCGTCGAGCGTGTCCACCCAGTTCTCCTTGCCGCTTTCCACCTCATCCAGCTGGCGCTCCATGTCCGCCGTAAAGGTCACATCCACGATCTTCGGGAACTGCTCCTTCATGAGCTGCGTCGTCACCTCACCGAGCGCCGTCGGCTTCAGTGCCTTCCCGTCACGCTCGATGTATTCCCGCGCAAGAATGGTGCCGATGGTCGGGGCATAGGTGGACGGACGGCCGATACCGTTTTCCTCCATGGCCTTGACGAGCGTCGCCTCGGTGTAGCGGGCGGGCGGCTGCGTAAAATGCTGGTTGCCGGCGATTTCGCGCAGCAGCAGCGGCAGCCCCTCGGTCAAAACGGGGAGCGGCGCATTTTTCTCGTCCTCCTCGTCCTTGCCCTCGACATAGAGCACCGTGTAACCGTCAAACTCCACGGTATAGCCCGAGGCCTTGAACAGATAGTTCCCGCCGACAATATCCGCCTGACAGGTGTTCTGAATCTGCTCCGCCATCAGGCTGGCGATAAAGCGCTCCCAAATCAGCTTGTACAGCCGGTACTGGTCACTGCTCAGTGAGCTCTTGACCTCGGTCGGCGTGAGCTGCGGCATGGAGGGGCGGATGGCCTCGTGGGCATCCTGTGCGTTGGAGCGCGACTTGTAGTAGCGCGGCTTTTCCGGAAGATAGGATTTGCCGTAGGTCTTGAGGATATATTCGTTTCCCTCGCGCCGGGCATCCTCCGAAATGCGCAGCGAGTCGGTACGCATGTAGGTAATCAGACCGACGGCTCCGATGCCGGTGACGGTCACGCCCTCGTACAGCTCCTGCGCGGTTTTCATGGTGCGTCGTGTGTCAAAGCCGAGCCGGCGGCTGGCCTCCTGCTGCAGCGTGGAGGTGGCAAACGGCGGGGCCGGCGACAGATGCCGTGTGCCGAGCTTGACCTTCTCCACCGCAAACTGCGCCTCCCGGAGCTCGGCCAGAATGGCATCGGCCTGCTCCTTAGAGGTGATCTTCAGCTTCTTTTTGCGGTCGCCGTGCAGCTTGGCGGGAAACATTTTTCCGGTTTTCGTAAGAGAAAACCGGGCGTCAATGCTCCAGTATTCCTCCGAACGAAAGGCGCGGATCTCGTTTTCCCGGTCCATCACGAGTCCCATGGTGGCGGACTGAACGCGTCCGGCCGACAGCCCCTTACGCACCTTTTTCCACAGAAACGGACTCAGCTTATAGCCGACAATCCGGTCGAGCACCCGGCGTGCCTGCTGGGCATCCACCAGGTTCATGTCGATACGGCGCGGGTGCTCCATCCCGTTTTTGACACCGTTTTTCGTAATTTCGTTGAAGGTGACCCGGTTCTTGTCCTCCAGGCTCTCCCCGAGCAGCGTGGCCAGGTGCCACGAGATGGCCTCTCCCTCGCGGTCCGGGTCGGTGGCGAGCAGAACGCGGTCGGCCTCGGCGGCCCGGCTTTTCATCTCGCGGATCAGCGCGGATTTTCCCGCAATATCCACATAGCGCGGCTTGAACTGGTGCTCGACATCTACGCCGAGCAGCGATTTCGGAAGATCGCGCACATGTCCCTTGGAAGCCATAACCTCATAGCCGTCACCCAGATATTTCTGAATGGTTTTTGCCTTGGAGGGAGACTCCACGATTACCAATGTCGACATACGGCCCTATCCTTTCAAACAATAATGTCCGCCGGCACTGTTTTGTACCAGCCCCGTCATCTCCAGCTCGGTCATCACCGCGAGCATGCGGGCCGGAGGCAGTCCGGCCCGTCGCGCCAGCTCATCGAGCGGCTGCGCCTCAGCCCCGAGCAGGTCAAACACGGTCTGTGCCGCCGTGCTCAGCCCCTGCGGGCGTTCCGGCCGCACCCACGGCTGCGGTGCGGCGGCCGCCTCGGCGGTCGTTTCCTGTATGACCGGGGCGGAGTCCCGCTTCGGGCGGGAAACGGCTTTGCGGCGCGGAGGCGGCTCCGGCGGCAGCTCCCCGCTGTGCTCCAGCAGATAGGTCTCCGCCCGCTCGGCAGCCTCCCAATCCGGTGTTTCCGTAAGCCGGCTTTCGTATTCCTGTAAAATATCGGTACTGCGTGTGACGAGCAGAGCGCCCTCGCGGATCAGCCGATGACAGCCGGCGTGCGTTTTCATGTCGCCGGGCACGGCAAAGACGTCGCGGCCCTGCTCCCGGGCCCAGTGAGCGGTAATCAGCGCACCGCTCCGCTCAGGAGCTGCCGTGACCAAGGTTCCGGCCGTCAGGCCGCTCAGAAGACGGTTGCGCAGATGGTAACAGCCCTTGCCGCCGCATTTCCCCGGCGCGTATTCGCTCAGCAGAACGCCGCCGCTTTCGAGCAGACGTTCCCGCAGCGCCGCGGTCTCCTGCGGGTAGTTGACATCCGGTGCGCAGGCCAGCACCGAGACTCCGAAGCCGTGGCAGGCCACGACCGCCTCCAGTGCTGCCGCGTCCGCTCCTTCGGCGGCTCCGGTCACCACGGTGACGTCACAGGCGACAAGCCCCGCCGTCATAGCGGAGGTTTTCTGCCGGTCGGCCTGCGACAGGCGCCGCGTCCCGACCACCGTAACGGACAGCCGCTCGTCCCAATCGTCCGGAAAATCCCCGCGGCCGTAGAGCACCAGCGGCAGATCCGGCAGGGACAGCAAAGAAGCCGGATACCGCGGATCGTCCGGCGTAAAAATCCAGATGGAGGTCTCCCGCGCCTGCTCCAGGACCCGGAGCGAGGAATCGAGCGATTTCCGGCTCAGCGTTTCCAGAAGCACACCCTGCAGGCCCGCCGCGCGCAGCGCCGCGGCATCCGCCTCATAAAGTCGGCGCGGATGCTCCCATGTACGCAGCAGGGAGGCGGTACGCGGGTTGCCGAGCCCGAGCCGCTCCTGCAGCCATATCCAATAAATACGAATATCCGTTTCCATCAGCGGCACAACTCCCATAAGACGATACACGCCGCCACCGCGGCGTTGAGGGATTCCGCCCGTCCGCGCATCGGGATGGTGATCCGGTCGGTGCAGCCGGCCTGCGTTTCTGCGGTCAGCCCGTTGGCCTCGTTGCCGATCAGGCAGACACAGCCCGCGCCGACGGCGGCCGCAGGCAGCGGCGTTGCCGCCGCATCCGCGACGCAGCCGAGAACGCGCAGTCCCGCTTCCTTCCAGCCGCGCATAGCCTCCGGAAGAGAGCCGACTGTCACCATCGGCAGCCGCAGAGCCCCGCCCATGCTGCCGCGCAGCACCTTGGGGTTGTAGACATCGCAGCAGCCGTCCGACAGCAGCAGTGCGTCGAGGCCGAAGGCCTCCGCCGTGCGGATGACGGTCCCGAGGTTGGAGGGATCGCGGAGGTTTTCCAGCGCCAGATACCGCCCGTCCGGCCGCAGCGTCAGCGGGGCCTGCGGACGCATCCGGCACACGCAGAACAGCCCCTGCGGATGTTCCGTGTCCGCGATGGCCCCGGCCAGGGACTCCGGAATCTCGGCACAGACCGCGCCGGTCTGCATCAGTGCTTCCCACACCTGCGGGTAGCTGTCGCGTCCCTGCGGGGTATACAGCACCGTGCGCACATCGGCATACCGCGCCCCCTCTCCGCACAGCCGCGCCCCCTCCAGCACGAATAAGCCGCTTTCGCGGCGCAGCTTGGCGTCGCTCAGCAGCTTACGGATTTCGCGGACGGTGGGATTGTCCCGACTGGTGATCTTCACGGAAAGACGCCCCCTTCGAAGCGGTCCGCCGGAGTCGGAAGCAGGAGCTTCCGCGGCCGGACGGCGGACGCGGAGTATAAAAAGCGTCCGTCGGTTTGCACCGGCGGACACCGTTTCATGGCTTATGCCAACGCAGCCTTCGCCTTGTTCACCAGCTCCGCAAACGCGGCGGGATCGGACACAGCGAGTTCGGAAAGCATCTTGCGGTTCAGCGTGATGCCTGCCTTCTTCAGGCCGTTCATAAAGGTCGAGTAGTTCATGCCGTTCATCTTCGCGCCGGCGGAAATACGGGTAATCCACAGACGGCGGAAGTCACGCTTGCGCTGCTTGCGGCCGATAAACGCATACTGGCCGGACTTCATGACCGCTTCCTTCGCGGTGCGGAACAGCTTGGATTTGGCACCATAGTAGCCCTTGGCGAGCTTCAGTACTTTCTTTCTTCTTTTGCGCGTCATCATCGCGCCCTTTATACGAGCCATGCTTCGTTACCTCCCGAAAATTACTTTCACAGATTATTTGTAAGGGATCATGCGCTTGACGGCGGCGACATTCGTCTTGTCGGCCACGGTCACCTGACGCAGGTTTCTCTTACGCTTGGTGGATTTCTTGTTGAGGATGTGCGACTTGTAAGCATGTGCCCGGCGTACCTTTCCGGTTTTGCTCAGTTTGAAACGTTTTTTCGCACCGCTGTGCGTCTTGATCTTCGGCATTTGGGGTTTTCCTCCTTAAAAGTTTTACTTCGTCGGCTTGGGTGCCAGGAACATCAGCATATTGCGGCCTTCGAGCTTGGCAGCCTTCTCCACTACGGCAATCTCGGCGCAGGCCTCGGCAAACCGGTCCATCATTTCCCGGCCGATCTCCGGATGGCCCATTTCGCGTCCGCGGAAGCGGATGGACACCTTGACCTTGTCGCCGCCCTGCAGGAACTTGGGCGCCTGACGCTGCTTCGTGTTGAAGTCGGCAACATCGGTGTTCAGGCCGAGGCGGATTTCCTTGGTCTCGACCACGCGCTGATTCTTGCGCGCTTCCTTTTCCCGCTTGGCCTGCTCGAACCGGTATTTGCCGTAATCCATGATCCGGCACACGGGCGGTGTGGCGTTCGGGGAAATCTTGACGAGATCGAGATTGCTGTCGTCGGCCAGCTTCTGAGCGTCGCGGGCCGACATAATGCCGACCTGTTCTCCTCCGGCCCCGATGACACGGACTTCGCTGTCACGGATCTGCTCGTTGATCTGCAATTCCTTGTTGGCTATGGGTAAGCACCTCCACCTGTTGACCTTGCGGTCGGATATAAATAAAACGCGGGACACCGTGACCCGCGTTTTCACTGCATACGATACCGCACCCGTTGCGGGGAGCGGCGATGCCTATAAACCTGTCGGGAACAAAATCCGCAGGTGAAAGCGGGTTAGGCTTTACTTTGTTTTATTTCCGTAAGGAAGTATAGCAGATTTGCATCACCTTGTCAAGGCCTTTTTCCTCCTTTTTGAAAAAGACGTGCCGGACATTTCGACACTTTTTCAAGATTTTTTTGCGTTTTTGTATTTTCCCCTTTTGTATTGGAGAAAAGTATGCTATACTAAAAAAAATATTGACGGAAAGGAGTCGGCTCATGGGAAAACTGATCGCAGTTTACAATCAGAAGGGCGGCGTGGGCAAAACCACCACCGCAATTAACCTGTCGGCGGCTCTCGGAGAGGAGGGCCGGCGCGTGCTGCTCGTGGATGCCGACCCGCAGGCCAATTCCACCAGCGGACTCGGTGTGGACAAGCGTTCGATCCACTGCTCGTTATATACGGTACTGAGCGGGGAGGCCCGGGCAGAGGAGGCAGTGATGCCTCTGCGGTTTCCGGGACTGTCCCTGCTGCCGTCGGATGCGGAGCTGGCCGGAACGGAGGTCGAGCTGGTCGGAGCGCAGCGCCGTGAGAATCGGCTGAAGGCGGTGCTGGCCCCTCTGCGGGAGGCTTACGACTACATACTGATTGACTGCCCGCCCTCGCTCGGCTTGCTTTCGCTGAATGCACTCTGCGCGGCGGACACGGTGCTTATTCCGATTCAGTGTGAATACTACGCACTCGAGGGACTGTCACAGCTGATGGCCACCATGCGGCAGGTCAAGCGCCTGTATAATCCGACGCTGGACATCGAGGGCGTGCTGCTGACGATGTACGACGGGCGGCTGAATCTGACGCAGCAGGTGACGGCGGAGGTCAAGAAGTTCTTCCCGAAGAAGGTGTTTGCCACGGCCATTCCGCGCAGCGTGCGGCTGTCCGAGGCCCCGAGCTTCGGAGAACCGATTACGGTGTATGACCGCGGCTGCCGCGGCGCGGCGGCTTATCGCGAGCTGGCGGCGGAATGCCTCCGCAAGCGCTGATGCGGGCGGAGTGAAGGAGGAACAGTCTATGGCAAAAAAAGGCGGGCTCGGGAAGGGCCTCAGTGCGCTGCTGCAGGAGAATGAGACGGCGCAGGGCTCTCCCGTGACACTGTCCGTGACGGAGATCGTTCCCAACCGGGAACAGCCGCGCAAGCAGTTCGACGATGAGGCACTGCGGGAGCTGGCGGATTCCATTGCGCAGCACGGGGTGCTGCAGCCGCTGCTCGTGCGGCCGATGACCGACGGAACCTATCAGCTGGTGGCGGGTGAGCGCCGTTGGCGCGCTTCGCGTCTGGCCGGACTCACCGAGGTGCCGGTGGTCATCCGCGAGATGGATGAGCAGGAGGCGGCGGCGCTGGCGCTGATCGAAAACCTGCAGCGCGAGGACCTCAATCCGATGGAGGAGGCACTCGGCTTCCAGTCTCTGATGGACAGCTATCAGCTGACGCAGGAGGAGACGGCGCGGGTCGTCAACAAATCCCGCCCGGCGGTGACCAATGCGCTGCGGCTGCTGCATCTGCCGGAGAGTGTCGGCGTCATGGTGGCGGACGGACGGCTTTCGGCGGGCCATGCCCGTGCGGTGCTGTCCTTTGACACAGAGGCGGAGCAGATTCGCGCGGCGGAGGCCGCCGTGCAGGACGGACTGTCGGTGCGTGCACTGGAAAAGATGGCCAAAGCGTCTCATGCGCCCGCCGGGGAGCGCCGGGCGGCCGTGCGGAAGCGGGAGCCGTTTTTCGAGGAAGTGGAGCTGGCTCTGACCGAGCAGCTCGGCCGCCGTGTGCGGGTGATCGAGGCGAAAAAGGGCGGCGTGCTGCAGCTGGAGTTTTACGACCGGGAGGATCTGAAGACGCTGGCCGGGGCGCTGGCTCCGCAGGACTGACGGCGGATTCCCGCGGTCAGGACAACAGAGACGGAAAGCTTTAAGGGATAAAAGAAAGAGGGAATTCGGAAATGTTGGACATTAAGCTGCTGCGCAGCGAGCCGGAGACGGTCAAGGCCGCCATCCGCAAGCGTGAGATGAATCTGGATGCCGTGGTGGACGAGATTCTGGAGCTCGATGCGGAGCGCCGTCAGCATACGGCGAAGATCGAGAGCATGAAGGCGGAGCAGAATGCCGCCTCCCGCAGGATCCCCCAGATCAAGAAGGAGGGCGGCGACGTATCCGCGCTGATGGCGGAGATGAAGACGCTGTCCGCGCAGATCAAGGAGGAGGATGCCGTTCTCTCCGACCTGGAGGCGTGCCAGAACGAGCGGATGCTGTCGCTTCCGAACCTGCCGTTTGATGACGTCGTGGCCGGCGGCAAGGAAAATAACCGGGCACTGCATGCCTGGGGCGAGAAGCCGACCTTTGACTTTGAGCCGAAAAACCACGTGGATCTGTGCGAGAGCCTCGGCCTGATCGACTACGAGCGCGGTGCCAAGATCGGAGGCAACGGCGCCTGGATCTACCGCGGCATGGGAGCGCGCCTCGAATGGGCTCTGCTCAACTTCTTTATCAATGAGCACCTGAAGGACGGCTATGAGCTGCTGCTGCCGCCGCATATGCTCAACTACACCTGCGGCTACGTGGCGGGCCAGTTCCCGAAGTTTGCCGACGAGGTGTATTGGATTGAGAACCCGACCGGTGACCGCAAATTTATGCTGCCGACGGCGGAGACGGCTCTGGTCAACCTGCACCGCGACGAGGTGCTCCAGCTTTCGGAGCTGCCGAAGAAATATATCGCCTATACGCCCTGCTACCGCCGTGAGGCGGGCAGCTACCGCGCGGAGGAGCGCGGCATGATCCGCGGGCATCAGTTCAATAAGGTGGAAATGGTGCAGTATACGACGCAGGAGGGCTCGGCCGCGGCCTTTGACGAGCTGGTCGGCAAGGCCGAGCGGCTTGTGCAGGAGCTCGGACTGCACTATCAGCTGTCCAAGCTGGCGGCCGGCGATTGCTCCTTCTCGATGGCGCGCACCTGCGACATTGAGGTCTGGATTCCGAGCATGGGTATCTACAAGGAGGTCAGCTCGGCCTCCAATGCCCGTGACTATCAGGCGCGCCGCGGCAACATCAAGTACCGTGACGAAAGCGGCAAGCTCTGCTTTGCCCATACGCTGAATGCCTCCGGTCTGGCCACGAGCCGTATCCTGCCGGCGCTGGTGGAGCAGTGCCAGAACGCCGACGGCTCGGTGACGGTGCCCGAGGTGCTGCGTCCCTATGTCGGTGTCGATGTCCTGCGCCCGATCAAATAACGGAAAGAGTGAAAGAGGAGTCGCCGAAAACCGGTGGCTCCGCTTTTTTTGTCGCTTTTTGTGACATCGGGAAAATGGACTTGTGTTTCCGGCGGATTCATGGTATCATGAACAGAGCTTTAAAGGGTCACACCGCGGGCGAGGGGAGGCTTCGGTATGCGGAAGATCAGAGGACGGGTTCCGGTGGCGGCGCAGCTTGACCGAAAGAGCTGTTACCGCCTCCTGACGGGGCGCTGCTCACTGGAGCTGGTCGATGATTTTGAATTGGCGTCTCCGCTGCGCCTTGCGCCGTCGGAGCTGCTGTATTGCCCGCGGCTGGCGCGGATGATGCAGGATCGCGAGCGTGACCGTACACTGGCGGTCACCCCCTGCGCCTGCGGCCATGCGGAGGCGGACGGAGCGCCGCAGAAGGTCTGTATTGCCGAGCGGCTGGGCATCGAGCCGGTGTTGATCCCCTCCGAAAAGGAGGCGCGGGAGCTCTGCTCGGCCTGCGGACGGCAGCTGACCTTTGAGGAGGGGCAGCCGGACCGGGAGGGAGCCCGGCTGTATGAGCTGCGGGCCGTTGCCCGGGCGCAGGGCTGAAGGCACCCGCCGTATGCGTGAATCTGTGAGAAGGGAGCGTTGTCTGTGTCCGAATCCCGCCTGTCCGCCGTAGGGGCGGCGGCCGTCCGCGTGCTGCGTGCGCTGCGGTGGCTGCTGCCGGCGCTGTGTGCGCTGCTGCTGTATTTGATTCTGCCTCATTTTCCGCAGGTGACGGAGACGGTGTTTTCCCGCGGCCTTTTCCGCGGCCTGAATGCCGTGCTCGGCGGAGCGGTCGGGCTGCTGCCCTTTTCGCTGACCGAGCTGGCGGCGGTTTTGGCCCTGCCGGCCCTGATTGCCGTGGTCGTATGGCGTATCGTGCGGTATCGGCGCGGAAAACGCGGAGGCCGCTTTTGGCGCGGTATCGCCTGGACACTGTCCTCGCTGCTGCTGCTTTATATGCTGATGCACGGCGTCAATTTTTACCGTCAGCCTGCCTCTGAGCTGATGCAGCTCGGGGCTGCCTCGCGCGACCCGAAGCAGCTGCAGGCCCTGTCGATGTATCTGGCCCGTCAGGCCTCCGCGGCGCGAGAGCTGCTGCCGGAGGACGCGGACGGTGTGGCCGTCCCCGAGCTGACGCTGTCGGAGATTCTGACGAGCGCGGGGGAGGGCTATGACCTGTTGGAGGAGACCTATCCCTTCCTGCACGGAACCACCCACCGCGTCAAGCCGGTGCAGCTGTCGCATTGGTGGTCGTATACCGGAATCACGGGAATGTATTTTCCGATGCTGGCGGAGGCCAATGTCAACATTGACGTGCCGCTCTTTTCCGTCCCGGCGACGGCCGCCCATGAGCTGGCGCATACCCGCGGCTTTGCCCGGGAGGACGAATGCAACTTCTTTGCCTGCCTTTCCTGCTTTTCCCATCCTTCTCCCGGGTTTCGCTATTCGGGCTATGTGCTGGCCTATATCCACTGTGCCAACGCTCTGTATGACTATAATCCGGAGCTGTGGAAGGAGGCCTATGCCTGCTGCTCCGAGGGGATGCGCCGCGATCTGCGGGCGCAGAACGCCTACTGGGATCAGTTCAAGGGAAAGGTCGAGGAGATTTCCTCCTCGGTCAACAACGGTTTTCTGCAGGCGCAGGGAAGTGCCGAGGGCGTGCTCAGCTATAACCGTGTCGTGGAGCTGCTGCTGGCCTATTACGGCCAGGGCGGGATGGAATAAGCCTGCAGTGTTTCGGGAGGAATGTCTATGAAAACCAAACAGTCGCTGTCTCCGCGCTCTCTGGCGGAGGCGGGTGCGATTGCCGCGCTGTATGTGGCACTGACCATGGCGGTGCCGTCGATCTCGTTCGGCAGCGTGCAGCTCCGTCTGTCGGAGATGCTGACACTGCTGCCGGTGCTGACCTTTTCCGCCGTCCCCGGCCTGGCGGTCGGCTGCTTTCTCAGCAACCTGCTCGGGCTGGCAATCGGCGCTAACGTCGCCGGAGCGTGGGATCTGCTGATCGGCACGGGAGCTACGCTGGCGGCCGCGCTGCTGACCTATGCCCTGCGCCGCGTGCGGACACACGGTTGGCCGCTGCTTGCGGCGGTGCCTCCGGTGCTGCTCAACGCCCTGATTATCGGCGCGGAGCTCGCCTGGATGACGACCGAGCTTGCGCTGCCGACCTATCTGCTGTTTGCCCTGTCCGTCGGCGCGGGGGAGCTGGTGGCCTGTATCGGCGGCGTGGTGCTGTGCGTGATGCTCGAAAAGCACGGGGCCGCCCGTCGGCTGTTCCCGCGCGGATAGCCGACGTCGGCTTTGCCGGACGGCAGCCGGCAGGAAAAACCGAAAAACCGTGTAAGAGAGCCCGGACCGCAGATACTGCAGTCCGGGCTCTCTGAACGTGTCAAAAAACTCTGTTTTTGACACGCTCGGAGGCTGTCTGAAAGGCTGCAGGGGCAAGGAGTGC
>URYX01000009.1 GCA_900552225.1 uncultured Oscillospiraceae bacterium
GCTTGCGGCATTGTGCGGCTGCGCGGGAACGCCGGATGCATCCGGCGACGGCGGCAGCCAGGCCGCGTCCGATGCCTCAGGCAGCGGACGCGCGGAGGTGTCGCAGGAGTTTTTGGACAGCCTGAAGGGACTGGATATGAAGGTCACCTATCCGTGGACTGTCGAGAAGCGCGGCGACAGCGTGGATGCGGATATCATGTGGGATCACGTGGATCAGGTCAACGCGAAATACGGCTGCAACATCACGCTGGAGAGCGGCCGCGCCACCTATTCCCAGGTGATGGTGACCTCGCTGCTCGGCAAAAAGCCGATGGGCGATGTGCTGATGTGCCAGGACACCAACTTCCCGGATTGGTACAACGCGGGAATCTTCTGTGACCTGACCGAGGCGGCCAAGACGGCGGGCATTGATTTCTCGGACGAGATCTTCAATCAGGACGTCATCCAGTATACCAACGTCAACGGGGAGCAGATCGGCTTCTATTACGGCTATGACGCTCCGTCCAGCATCTTCTACAACAAGCGGCTGCTGAGCGAGGCGGGCCTTGAGGATCCGCACGCGCTGCTGAAAAAGGGCGAGTGGACGTTTGCGAAGATGGAGGAATACGCCCGCCTGCTCAAAAAGACGGATGCCAACGGCAACGTCGAGGTGTGGGGCCTCGGTGCGTGGGGCTCCTCCGACTTCCTGGCGCAGTGTGTCTCCGCAAACGGCGGCTCAATTGTCGGCGTGGACGAAAACGGCAAGCCGAAGATCAACCTGACCGACCCGGCCACCATGGAGGCCATGGAGTACATGTACCGCATGGCGGTGACCAATCAGACGCTGGATGCTGTGGACCCGGCGAACTGGGAGGCGAAGATGCACGACTTCATCGGCGGCAAGTACGCCATGCTGCTCGGCACCAACTCCACGCTGAACTTCTGCTACCGTCTCGGCATGCAGGATGAGTACGGCGTCATCACGTTCCCGGTCGGCCCGTCGAACAAGGACGGCAAGACGGACTGCATGACCAACATCACCTTCTTCTTTATCCCGAAGCTGAACGAGGAGAAGGCGGCGCAGTATCTGTTCCTGATGAACGCCCTCTCGACGATCGACACGCGCAGCGCCGAGGAGCAGTTTGCGCAGACCTATGCGCTGCGGCTGACCGACGAGGATTCCTACAACCAGTATTTCGAGAGAACGCACAGCTGCCCGCGGTTTGAGCTGATCTATCTGTCCGGCTGTATGTGGACGGAGCCCGGCATCGGGGAAATCTGCGGCGCGCTGTCGTCCGGTACCTCGACGCCCGGTGCCATCACCGACAAGCTTTCGTCCATGCTGCAGACCACGCTGAACGACAAGTGGGGACAGATGACCATTACCGGCAAGATTCCGAAATAAAGCGGACGCGCTTTATGATACATGAAAAAGGAGACGAGCAAGCATGAAAAAATGATTTCCGTATTGCTGGCGGCCGTGATGCTGGCGGCTCTGGCGGTTCCGGCGCTGGCTGTGGACAGCAGCTATCTGACGGTGTTCAACGATCTGGAGGACTTTGAGAGCAGCGACGATCTGATCTTCAACTGGTTTGTCCAGCCCTCCAACGAGAAGTGCGGCAGCATGATTCTCGATACGGACGCCAAGCTGCACGGCCAGAACAGCCTGCTGTTTGACTATTCCATGAAGGGTGCGCAGTCCACCGGTAAGGCCTGGTGCACGTTTAATTTTACGCCGGACGATCCGGAGACGAAGTTCGGTGACGGCGTGAAGTTCTCCGCCGTGAGCGACAACCACATCATGGCCCGTATCGTCATGTGCGACGAGAACTACTACTATAAGCAGTATTTCTTCGAGGTGACCACCGAGCCGAAGGATTACACCGTGCGCTGGGAGGATTTCGAGAGGATTCCCGGACAGAAAACGTGGGATCCCGAGACCTCGAACTGGATGACCTCGATGGACATCGCGCTGATTGCGGATTACCAGCCGGAGGATTTCAACGGCGAGGGCAAGTTCTGGTTTGACGATTGGTACACCTTCTCCGGCGACGACGCGACCTCCGCGAAGCCGCTCGACCGCTCGAAGGATATCACGCCGGCCGGCCCGACGACGACCACCAAGCAGCAGGAGACCACGACCTCCTCCAAGGCGGATACCACCACGACGGAGCAGAACGGCGAGAGCACCACGACGACGAAGGCCGACGGTACCACCACGACCAAGGCAAACGGCGGCAGTACCACCACGGCGGCGGATACGCAGCCGGAGGAGAAGTCGGGCAATGCCTGGATTTTCATCGTAATCGGTGTGGTCGTTGTGGCCGGCGCCGGTGTGGCGGTGTTCTTCGTGCTGAAGAACAAGAAGAAGTCCGCGTAAGGAGTTGCCGATGAAGCAGACAACAGTAATCCGATGGGCGGCGTTTCTGCTGGCGGGTCTGTTGCTTCTGACCGGCTGCTCAACCCCTGCGGAGCCGCTGCCTCCGGAAGCACCGGGACGGCCGATACGAGCGGGACGGAGACCACCCCCTCCTCGGAGGCGACACTGCCGACCGATACGGAGTGGAAGGATGCGGTGCAGGTGACGGTGGCGTCGCTGTTCTGCGACAATGCCGTGCTGCAGCAGGGAAAAGCGGTGCCCGTATGGGGCACCGGCCCCGATGGCAAGACGGTGACCGTGCGGTTTGCCGATCAGGTCAAGACAGCCACCGTGTCCGGCGGCACATGGCGCGTCAACCTGGATCCGATGACGGCCAACAGCCAGAACCAGCCGATGTACATCACGATGGACGATGAGCGCATCACCGTCAACCGCGTGCTGGTCGGTGAGGTGTGGCTCGTCAACGGGCAGTCGAACATCACCGTGCCGTTTTACGCGCTCGGGATGGACGATCAGAAAAAGGAACGCGCCAAGGGCGACCGCGACAGCCTGCGCCAGTTCTGGGTCACGCAGGATAAGAGCGAGACGCCGTATACGACGATCGCGGATGCCAAGTGGGCCCCCTGCACCGCGGACAGCATCGCGGACTATTCCGCTACCGGATACTACTTCGCCTCCAAGCTGCAGGAGCGGCTCGGGGTGCCGGTCGGCATCATCACCTCGGCGGTGGGCGGAACCTATCTGGAGCAGTGGCTGGATACGGTGTCGCTGATCAGGGACGGGCTGTGCAATCCGCAGCCGGGACAGGTCGGCAAGCGGAGCCACTACAACGCCATGATCGCACCCCTGATGCCGTATGCCATCAAGGGAATTGTGTGGTATCAGGGGGAGAGCAACCAGCTCCTCGAATACCGCAGAGCCATGTATGCCAAAACCTTCGCGCGCTATCTGGAGGTATACCGGGCGGGCTTCGAGGATGCGGAGCTTCCGGTGTGCCAGGTGCAGCTTCCGATTTTCAACTCGGATAAGCACTGGGAGGCGCTCGACGGCTGGGCCCCGTTCCGCTATGTGCAGATGGGGATTTCCCGGACGCAGAAGAATGTCTATACCGCGGTGACGATCGACTGCGGTGACGCGGAGAACATCCACCCCGTGGATAAGGAACCGATCGGCGAGCGGCTGATGCTGCTCGCGCTCCGGCACGTATACGGTCAGGACGTGGAGGCCGACAGTCCGGTCTACCGTTCGCATACCGTTCAGGGCGGCACGGTCACGGTGACGCTGGACAATGTGTACAGCGGGCTGACCGTTCGGGACGGCACGGTCACGGCGGCGCGTCTGAAGGATGCGTCCGGCGTATGGCATGAGGCCGTCTGCAGGGCGGAGGGGAACACCCTGGTGTTCACCGCCGCAGGGGTCACCGAGCCCCACGGCGTCAGCTACTGCGACGAGAATGCACCGACCGCCTCCGTGTTTGAGCAAAACGGACTTCCCCTGGCACCGTTCCGCGCGGAATGGTAATTAAAAACGGGTGCAGCGCCCGAAACGGGCGTAAACCATATTTTTCGATTTGAAGAAGGGAGTCAAAAACGTATGAAACTTGTAGGCAAAATCTTGACGGTCGGCCTGACGCTGACCATGCTGGCGGCCATGCTCTGCATCGGTCTGACGGCATCGGCGGACCCCGTGTACACGATGCGCGAGAACAACGACACGCTGAGTGCTAAATGGACGGCCAGCACTACGGCGAAGGCTACCTTGGATGAAAGTAACAAGCTGAATGCCGGCAATGCCGCCCAATTGGCATTTGACAGTTCGTCCAACGAGTATGGAGTTGCCCAACAGAATTATGAGACGTATACGGAAGGCGTGGAGGCGGACGGCATCCGCTTCCGTGCGGTGGCGGACAAGGCCATCAAAGTACGCGTAGCGTATTGGATCTTTGATAAAGATGTGCAGTATTATTGGGATGTGGATTTTGACACCACGCCGCGCGTGTATACGCTGAATTTGGCGGATGCTGCGTCCCATACGAATCCGAAGCCGGCCTACGACGGAGCACACAAATTGGGAGGGCTTATTCTCCAATACGGAATCTACGGCGGTGACAAGCAGGCCACGCTGTGGCTTGATGAGCTCGAAACCTTCACGGGCGATGCCGCGACGGGCAGCGAGGTCATCCCTGTCAAGCGCGACCCGGTGTATACCATGCGCGAGAGCAACGACACACTGAGCGACAAATGGGCAGTGGCGAAGGACGGCGCGGCTGTTCCCACACTGGATGAGGACAACGTGCTGGGAAGCGGTAACTCCGTGAAGATTACGATGGATCGCACGAAGCAGGAATATAGTTTTCCGACGCAGAATTATAATATTTGGGCGAATGGCGTGGAGGCAGACGGCATCCGTTTCCGCGCGGTGGCGGACAAGGCCATCAATGTCCGTGTAACGTATTGGATCTGTGAACAAGATCCGTACTTTGATGCGCAGTATTACTGGGATGTGGATTTTGACACCACGCCGCGCGAGTATACGCTGAATCTGGCGGATGCCAAGTCTTACAGTGACCCGAAGCCGTCCTACAGCGGAGCACGCGTATTTGCCGGAATTATTCTTCAGTACGGCCGCAATGACGGCGACAACAACGCTGTTTTGTGGTTTGACGAGCTGGAGACGTTTGTGGGCGATGCCGCGACGGGCAGCGAGGTCATTACGGTGACCCAGCCGACCGAGCCGACCGAGCCGAAGCCGGCCGAGCCGACCCCCGCGGAAATCTTCGAGAAGGCCAAGAAGACCGTGGTGAACGATTTCAGCAACCCGGAGGACATCATCTTTGAGTGGACCGGCCCGATCCCGGACGACGGCTCGGTGAAGATCGAGTCGGAGAACGGCGGTGCCAAGGTGACCTTCAAGCGCTCGCTGAACCAGTACGGCATTGCATCCACCAACTACAACCCCAACATCCTTTTCACGGAGAACCACGACGGTATTGCCTTCACGGCGAGCGCCGAGACCCCCTGCGAGATGCGTGTGGCGTTTGTCATCGGTAAATACCAGCAGCTCTATGCCGATGTCCAGCTGACGACCGAGCCGCAGCAGTTCGTGCTGTTCTTCAAGGACATGAAGGGCTATGATGGCTTCACGAAGCCGGATGACCTGACCAAGCTGGCGTTCCATACGATGGTCTTCCAGGTCGGCCGTCCCGACGGCGAGACCAACCTGAACGGCCCGGACGAGAACGTGCTGCACATCTCCGGCCCCATCTCCCTGTTCACCGTGTCGAACGGCGAGAATCCGGAAAATCCGGGCGACAACAAGCCGGATGACAATAAGCCGAACGTTCCGGCCGGCGAGGCGATCCCCTATGCGGTGGCGGCGGTGGCCGTTCTGTCCGCGGCGGCGCTCGCCTATGTCTCCCGCAAGCAGAAGTAAGCACTGCGCCGGGCCTGTTCCGACAGCCTGACAGGAGCGGCTGAGTTCCCGGCGGAGTCTCCCGTAAAACGGAGGCTCCGTCGGGGAGCACGAGCACTTTCACAGTACTTGGATGAAAAGGAAAGCATGTATGAAAAAAACAGCATTCTTGGCGGCAATTTCTTCGGCGGTCTGTCTGCTTCTGACCGCCTGCAGCGGGGGGCAGACCTCCGATTCCGCACCGGACCCGTCCGCAGGCGGCACGGGGACAACGACGGCCCCGACGACAGCTCCGTCGCGCGATGACAGCGCCGTGATCAATCGGCTGGGTGTGGATTACCGCGCACACTGGAAGCAGTATCTGATGGAATTCGACAACGATTCCTGCGACTACTGGTTTATCCGGGAGGGGGACACCTACCACGCCTACTTCCTGGAGTTTGACACATCGGACGGGGGCACCAGGCAGCATATTGCCCATGCGACCTCGACCGACTTTCTGAATTGGAAATATCAGGGTGTTGTACTGTACGGCTGGGGCGATACGTGGGATAACCGCAATCTCGCCACCGGCAGCGTTGCCAAGTGCGGCGACACCTATTATATGTTATATACCGGGCATTCCACCGGGCGCGGCGGACTCGGACTGGCGAAAAGCAGCGATCTGTATACCTGGGAGCGGGTCGGAGACGGCCCCGTGATTTCCTCCACGGTGAAGTATACGGTGCCCTATGAGGGGACGGATCATCTGTGCCAGGTGCTGGCCGATCCGTACCTCTATCCCGAGGCCATCGACGGGTGGTACTATGCCTATGTCAACGGCTGGGCCGTGGATATGCCGAAAAATTCCCGCGGAGCGCAGATTATGTTCCGCACGCAGGATTTCGTGACATGGGAGCCGTATCGGATCGCCTGCCTGGCGGACGATCTGGACCGGCTGGAGACGGCGCAGGTCTGGGAGCACGGCGGCCGGTGGTATATGTCCTTCGGCGGCCGGAGCGTCGATCCGAACGGCGGTGATTTTGACGACGTGGCCAGCGCCAACTATATCTATATGGCCGACCGGTTTGACGGGCCGTATCTCAAGCAGGACTGGTCGAAGATTTCCTATATCAACGCGAGCGGATACTATATCCAGAAGCAGATGCTCGACCCGTTCGGGGACGAGGTCATGCTGCCGATGGCGCCCTACCGCGGGGTGCTGTGGCCGTATTACATTCGGTACGGCGCGGACGGAGCGTTATCCTTTGATGTGATTTTCGGATAAAGGGAGGCGATGGCTGTGCACGGAAAACGATGGATTGCGCCGCTGCTGACGGCGGTGCTGCTGACCGGCTGTGCCGCACCGGAGGGGCCGGTCTCCTCGGCGGATGCGGCGGGCTCCTCCCCGGAAGCGTCGGCAGCAACCTCTGCAGCAACCTCTGCAGCAACCTCTGCGGCGATCTCTGCGGCGACCTCGGGAGATATCTCACGGACGGAGCCCTCCCGCACGGAAACTCCGCCCCCGCCGGCGGAGACGGAGGAGGAAATCATCCGGCGGCTCGGCGTGGACTACCGGACACAGCCGTCGGACTATCTGATGACCTTTGACAACGATTCCTGCGACTACTGGTTTATCCGGGAGGGCGATATCTACCACGCCTATTTTTTGGAATTCGTGCCGCAGGAGGACGGCTCCAAGCGGCAGCATATTGCCCACGCGACCTCGACCGATTTTCTGCACTGGGAGTATCAGGGGATTGTGCTGTACGGCTGGGGCGATACGTGGGATGACCGCAACCTGGCGACCGGCAGCGTCGCCAGGTGCGGCGACACCTACTATATGCTGTACACCGGGCACTCCTCCTCGCGCGGCGGACTCGGACTGGCCAAAAGCAGCGACCTGTACCACTGGGAGCGGGTCGGAGACGGCCCGGTGCTGCCCTCGGCCCGGCGGTATCGGGGACGCTATGAGGGAACGCCGCATCCCTGTACGATCTTAGCCGATCCGTATCTGTATCCCGAGGCGGTGGACGGGTGGTACTACGCATTTGTCAATGCCTGGGCCACCGATCTTCCGAAGAATGCCCGCGGGACGCAGCTGGTGCTGCGCACGCAGAATTTCACCGATTGGGAGGAATGCGGCATGGCGCTGCTGGCCGACGGGCTGGATCGGCTGGAGACGGCGCAGGTCTGGGAGCACGGCGGCCGCTGGTATATGTCCTTCGGCGGACGGAGCGTCGATCCGAACGGCGGCGATTTCGATGACGTGGCGTCCGGCAATTATATTTATATGGCAGACAGCATCACGGGCCCGTACCGGCGGCAGAGCTGGTCGGACATCACTTATCCGGAGGCGGCCGCCGCCGGATATATCCAGAAGCAGATGCTCGATCCGTTCGGGGACGAGGTCATGCTGGTGATGGCCCCCTATCGCGGGGTACTGTGGCCGTATGCCATGCACTATGCGGAGGACGGAGCCATCACGTTTTCCAAGGCAATACGGGAATAAGAACGGGAATACGGCAGAAAGCGGGAGCAAAGAGATGAAATTGGCAGAGACGGCGACGTCCGTGATGACGGACTACAGAGAGCATTACCGGGAGGATTGGGTGTTCATGCCCGGCGGCAAGGAATCGTGCGACTATTGGTTTATCCGGGAAGGGGATACCTACCACGGATTTTTCCTTGAATCCGATTCCTTCGCGGCGCAGCGGGAGCAGAATATCGGGCATATGACCTCGCGGGATTTTCTGCACTGGGAGTATCAGGGCACCGTGCTGACCGGCAAGGGCACCGACGGCAAATGGCCGGAGGGAATCCTGGCCACGGGCAGCGTGATACGGTATAACGGGCGGTTCTATATGCTGTATACCGGTCATTCGGCCCGCTGCGGTTTGGGACTCGCGGTGAGCGACGACCTGTATACCTGGGAAAAGGTGGGCGACGGCCCGGTGATTTCCAACGATCGTTTTTATGAGGCGGAGTATGAGGGACGGTCCTACACCTGCCAGGTGCTGGCCGATCCGTATCTCTATCCGGAGGCGATCGACGGCTGGGTGTATGCCTATATCAACTCCTGGGTAAAGGGGGTGCCGAAAAACTCCCGCGGTGCGCAGCTGATGCTCCGGACGCAGGATATGGTGCACTGGGAGCCGTATAGGATTGCGGTACAGACGAAGGATCTGGACCGGCTGGAGACGGCGCAGGTGTGGGAGCACGGCGGCAAGTGGTATATGTACTTCGGCGGGCGGCGCGTCAACCCGGACGGCGGCGATTTTGAGGATGTCGAGAGCGGCAGCTACATTTATGCGGCGGATCGTTTCGACGGCCCCTTCCTGCGGCAGCCGTGGTCGGCGGTGGACTACAAAACCTCGCGCTACTGCTACATTCAGAAGCAGATGGTGGATCCGTTCGGGGATGAGGTGGCGGTGACCATGACGCCGTATACGGGACTTCTGTGGCCGTATAAGCTGCTGTACGGCGAGGACGGCTCCGTAACGCTCGAACCGAACCGTAAGGAAACAACGGAAGCAGAATGAAGGGAGAGACTTTTATGAAACAGCGTAACATGCGGATTTTGGCACTTTTTGCGGCACTTGTGCTCCTGCTTTCCGGCTGCGCATCCGGAACGGAGAGCTCCGTGCCGTCGTCCGGAACGGACGGCACCACGGCGGGCTCCGGCGATGCGTCACAGCCGACGGCGGGGGACAGCACCACGGGAGGCGGTACGGACAGCAGCACAGACGGCAGCACGACCGCGGCACCCACCACGCCCACGACGCAGCCGCCGGCCGCAAAGGTCAGCGTCGGCGACAAGGTGGAGTTCGGCGGGAAGCAGTGGGAAGTGACCTTCTCGGACGATTTTGACGGCACCAAGCTCAACAGCAAGAACTGGACCTACTGCCCGCCCTATAAGCGGCAGGATATGAACAACCAGTGGAACCGCAAGCAGGTGACCTTCCCCGGCGACGGCACCGTTTCCATCGGCATCGATTATGCCGATGACGGGGAGCGCGTGCTCTCGGGAGCCATCACGACGGACGGCATTTTCGAGCAGGCCTACGGCTACTTTGAGGTGCGCTGCCGGATGCAGCTGGCCTCCGGCTGCTGGAGCGCGTTCTGGCTGATGTGCGACGGCGAGACCAGTGTGGGCAACGGCGGACGGGACGGTGCGGAGATTGACATTGTGGAAGCGCCGTTTTTTGACCGGAGCACGGTGCAGCACAACATCCACTGGGACGGCTACGCCGAGGATCACAAGTCGGCCTCCAGCGGCGATATCATGCGGCCGACGCTGTACACCGACTTCCACACCTACGCGCTCGAGTGGACAAAGGATGAGTACATCTTCTACATCGACGGGGAGGAGACCTGGCGCACGAGCGAGGGCGGCATCTGCGAGGTGCCCTGCCACATGATTCTCTCGCTGGAGACCGGCTCGTGGACGGGTGCTCCGCTGGCGGAGCAGATGCCCTCCGGCATGCTCGTGGACTATGTCCGTGTGTATAAGGAAATTGGCTGATAAAGGAGGAAAATCGGTATGAAAGGCAACTGGCGTAAGGTATCCGTCGCATGGATGCTGGTACTGGCATTGGTCATCGGACTGACCGGCTGCACCGCCGGCACCGGGACCTCCGGCCTGAGCAGCGACACTTCGCAGACGGAGCCGGGCGGAACAACCGGAAGCTCGACGGCGGGAACCTCCGCGACGACGCCCTCGGCGCCGGGTCATCTGTCGGATCATTTCGAGGACGTGTTTGCCCCCACCAAGGGCAGCACGGCGGTGCCCACCACCCCGATGGACACAGGCGGGCTCAGCACCCCGCACACCGGCAGCACGCCGCTGACGGTCAATCAGCTGTTTACCGACCGGGCCGTGCTGCAGCGCGGAGTCACCGTTCCGGTATGGGGAACGGGCGAGAACGGGCAGACGGTGACGGTGGAGTTTGCCGGACAGAGCAAGAGCACAACGGTGCAGGACGGGAAATGGCGCGTGGATCTGGATGCCATGGAGGCCAGCACGCAGAACCGTCAGCTGGTCATCCGGTCGGGCGATACGGTGCTGACCGCGGACAATGTGCTGGTCGGTGAGGTATGGTACGCGAGCGGCCAGTCCAATATGGCGGTGAGCCTCTACTTCATGCCGAACGACATGAAAAAGGAGCTGCTGCAGGAGAAGGGCAACGACAGCCTGCGGGAGTTTCTGGTGACGATCGACAAGTCCGCGGAGCCGCTTTCCGACCCGCGCGGCCTGTGGTCCTCCGCGGAGAGCACCAAGGAGATCGTGAGCATCTCGCAGATCGGCTACTGGTTTGCCAAGGAGCTGCAGCGGGCGCTGCAGGTGCCGGTCGGAATCGTGCGGGCGGCAGAGGGTGCCACCGAGATCGAGCTCTGGGCGGATACGGCCAAGATCAAGGCGCTCGGCTATGAAAATCCCGACAAGCCGCTCAAGGAGGCCACCAACTACAACGCCATGGTGGTGCCGCTGTTCCCCTATGCCGTGCGCGGCATGCTGTGGTATCAGGGGGAGGACAACATCAAGAGCGAGCTGGTCAAGGCCACCTATGAGGATGTGTTCCGCATGATGCTCTCCGATCTGCGCGAGGGCTTTGAAAACCCGGAGATGCCGGTGATTCAGGTCATGCTGCCGAAGTATATCCATCCCTCCGAGGAAGGGTGGAAGCACTTCCGCTATGTGCAGATGCAGATGCAGGAGGATCTGGAGGGCGTGTATACCACGGTGACCATCGATACCGGCGACCCGGAGGACATCCACCCGAAGGTGGATAAGCCGATCGTGGCCGCGCGGATGGCTGCCATCGCGCTGGATCGGGTGTACGGCGTGGGAGAGTCGGCGCTGTCCCCGGTATGCGTCGGCGGCCGCGTGGACGGAGAGACGCTGACACTGACCTTCAAGAATGTGTCGCGCGGACTGATTGTGCGCGGAACGGTGACGGATCTCGAGGTGCGGGATGCCTCCGGAACCTGGCATGCGGCCACGGCCGTGGCCGGGGATGACGGCATCACCCTTACGGTGACGGCCAACGGCGTCACGCCGGTCGGCGTGCGCTATGCCAATGCGTCGGTGCCGTCCCCGTCGCTGTATGATAAAAACGGATTACCGGTGGCTCCGTTCTGGCTGGATACGGTAGGCTGACGCCGCTATCGGAACCGCCGAAGCGGAACCGCCGTGTGCGAAGCATCCCTGTTCGAGCTTTCCGCACACGGCGGTTCCGCTTTTTTGCGGCCCGCGAAAAAACGGCCGGATTTCGGCGCGGTATTTCTTGACTTTTCGCGGCCCGTATGGTATAGTTGCCATGGATTTCCGGTCTTTTGTCCGTGCCCTGCAGGGCGCGGCAGAAGGGAAAGAAACGGGCCTCCCCCTCGGCGGGAGTCATGGGGAAAGGCGCATTTCTTGTATATGTAACGGGTAACATTTTCGGAGATACCACTATATGCTGTGTGCAAAATGAGTGCTTTACAAACCGCAAGCCATAAACCATAGGATATAAGGGAGAGGAAAAGCAGTATGTATGACGAGATTGATGTGCGGGAGCTCGGCGCGGTCGGTGACGGAGCGGCGGACGATACGGAGGCGCTGCAGCGGGCCATCGACCTGTCCTCCGAGACAGGGCGCGCGGTGCGCCTGCGTCCGGGACGCTACCGCTGCCGCACGCTGTTCATCAAGCCGCAGACGGTGCTCTACGCCGAGCCGACCTGGGGCTTCCGGGCGGATGCCTGCGGACAGACGGTGATCGTGCAGGCGGAGGAGGACATGGTCTGTCAGCTGGATCTGACGGAGGCCTGCGAGAGCACGCTGCGCGGCCTGTCGCTGCTCGGCACCGGGACGGGACGCTGCGCGGGGATGCTGTCGCGCAAGAAGGATTACGGACAGAAGGAAGATGCCTACCGCATCGAGGACTGCTGCGTCTCCCGGTACGGCGGCCACGCGGTGTTCCTCGACCATATCTGGTGCTTCAGCGTGCGCCACTGCCAGTTCGGCCATTGCGGCGGCGACGGCCTCCGCGTCAACGGCTGGGACGGCTTTGTGCTCGATAACTGGTTCTCCGGCAACGCCGGAGCCGGGTATTACGGGGAGCAGCCGAATGCGTCGGTGACGCTGACCGGCAACCGGATCGAATGGAATGCCGCGGGCGGCATTGTGGCCGTGGGCGGCAGTCACTATAATATCACCGGCAACTACATCGACCGCTCGGGACGGGCCGCGCTCGACCTGCGCCGGATGCACACGGTCGCCTGCACGGGCAACGTGTTCTACCGCAGCGGCAAATATCAGGAGAACGACCCTGAGGCGGCGCAGTGCATTCTGGAGGACTGCCGGGGTGTCACCTTCATGGGCAACGCCGTCAAGCACGGCCGGGACGACAACGCACAGGGCGTGCTTACGCCGGCGCGGTCGATGCGTCTGGCGCGTCTGACCGACTGCGTGGTGAGCGGCAACACGATGCACAAGGGCAGTACACAGCAGCTGATCGATGACCGCGGAGGCCACGAAAACTGCGTGATCGAGGCGAACGTCGGCTGCGTGTCCGCGGAGCTGTAAGGCGGGAGGAGCAGAAACATGCAATACGGAATTTACAGTGCCAACGAATGGGTATATACCGACAGTCCCGCACAGGGCGGCGGGAAAATCTCCCTGCTGGCACCGCGCGGAAGCTTTGCCTGTGTGCAGCTGCGCACGGAGCGGGACGGTCTGCGGTGGCGGTTCGAGGGGGACGGGGCCCTGCGCCCCGCTCTGTACCGGCTGCTGCCGGTGTTTGTAGAGAAAAATACGGGGGAGCGCGGCTTTACCGTGGAGCAGGGGACGGAGGTGCCCTATGCGCCGCGGATGGCGCCGTTTTGGGTATACGATGCCATGGAGCCGGCCGATCCGGAGCTCACGGCCCCGCGTGCGGAGGCGCCGCTCGCGCTGTATGTCAAAATCCCGACCGCGGGACTGCACGCGGGCGAGTACCGCACGACCCTGGTGCTGACGGAGGACACCGCGGAGGAGACGCGTATTCCGATCACGGTGACGGTGGCGGCGGTGTCGGTGCCGCGCACCGAGACGCTGCGGCTGACCAACTGGTATTCCCTCGGCAATATGGCCACCTACCATGAGGCGGAGCCCTGGTCGGAGGATCACTGGGACCGGATCGAGATGTACGGCCGCAAAATGCGCGAGGGGCGACAGACGGATTTCCAGGTGCCGTTTCCGCTGGCCGAGCCGCACCGCGGCGACGACGGCACCTATACCTTTGACTTTTCGCGCGCCGAGCGCTTCATCGAGCTGTACCTTTCGCTCGGCTTCCGCTTTATCGAGGGCGATACGCCGGTCTGCCGCGAGGAGTGGTCCCGCCCGGATTTCGTCGTCAGCATCGGCGGAAAGCCGGTGCCGGCGCTGTCGGAGGAGGGCTATGCCTTCCTGCAGGGCTATTTTACGGGCTGGTACCGCCTGCTGCGTGAGCACCACTGGCTGGACTTTGTATACCAGCACGTGGCCGACGAGCCCCATGACGACTGCGCGGCGGCCTACCGGATCCTGTCCGGTATGGTGCGCAAGTGGATGCCCGGGGTCCGGGTGATCGAGGCGGTGGAAAATCCGCGGTTTGACGGCGCGGTGGACGTATGGGTGCCGAAGGACGACTCCTACGAGCGGGATCGGGAGGCCTATGAGCGCAAGCGCCTGCTGGGAGATGAGCTGTGGTTCTACACCTGCTGCTGTCCGGGCGGGCGGTATCTGAACCGCCTGCTGGACGAGGAGCTGCTGCGTACCCGCTATCTGCATTGGGGCAATTTCCGCTACGGCCTGACGGGCTATCTGCACTGGGGTCTCAATCATTACGAATGCACGGACAATCCCTATGCGGGCCGCGCGGGCAGCATCGAGACGCTGTCGGTGACGGCGCTGCCCTGCGGCGACAGCCACATCCTCTACCCGAAGGGGAAGGAGGTGCTCGGCAGCGTGCGCTTCGAGATGATGCGCGCCGGCTGCGAGGATTACGAGCTGCTGCAGCGGCTGCGGCAGCGCAATCCCGCGGCAGCGGAGGCCGTGGTGACGCGGTGTGTGCGGTCATTCAGTGATTATACCGCGGAGGTGCCCGTGTTTGAGGCGGCCTATGCCGCGCTGCTGCACGCCCTCGGAGGGGAGGAGACGGTATGAAGCCGTACCGCTGTCTGCTGAACGAGGATATGGGCTGCATCGGCCTCGTATCGACGCCCGAGTGCCCCTCGGTGACCGAGCCGATCGGTGCGGAGCACGTGCGGCGCTTTGTGCGGGATGCGGCGGGGACCGCGGTGGATGCCTTCCTCTGCTGCCCGACCGCGCTGCGGGCGCCGTTGTGGCGCTCCCGCGTGCGGCCGTTCTGGGATACGCCGGCGGCGCGGTTTACACTGCCGGAGTCGCCGGAGGAGTGGACACCGTCCGAGCGCGGCATGTATCGGCTGCGGGACTATATTCTGGCCGGCGGGGATCCGGTGCGCGAGACTTTTGACGAGGTCAGGGCCTGCGGCATGGATTTCTTCTTTTCGGTGCGCATGAACGACTGGCATTATCTGGAGCTGCTGACGCCGGACAACGCCGGGCGCTTTCCGACGATCGATTCCTTTTATAAGGCACATCCGGAGTATCGGATCGGGCAGGACAACCCGCACAATCCGGTGGGCTGGGTGCTCAAGAACCGGCACCAGCAGGATTACTCCGTGCCGGCCGTGCGGGAGCACTATCTGGCACTGCTGCGGGAGCTGATTGAGCAGTTTGACATCGACGGACTCGAGCTGGATTTCATGCGCTCCCCGAACTATTTCCCCGAGGACCGGCTGGAGGAGGGGACACGGCTGATGACCGATTTCATCCGCCGTGTCCGCCGTATGCTCGATACCTACGGCGCCGCGCGCGGCAAGGAGCTGCCGCTGTGCCTGCATATGCCGCACCGCTTCGCCTACTGCGCGGCCATCGGCTTCGACCTGACGCTGCTCGCGCGGGAGGGCACGATCCAGATGGTCAACGTGACGTCGAGCTATTTTGAGAGCAGCGTCCTGGAAATTGAGGAGTTCCGGCGCCGGCTGCCCGGGGTACGCATTTACGGCGACCTGCAGGGCGTCATCAGCAACTGCCCCTGCGGCGGCGGAACGGCGGAGCGCCGCACGACGCGGCAGATCTACGAGACGGATGCCCACGCCTTTTTAAAGCGCGGGGCGGACGGCGTGGCGCTGTTCAACTATCAGATGATGCGCCCGCTCGATCAGCCGGGCTGTACCACGGTGCCCCTGGAGCGGGATCTGGACCGGGGCCCGCTGATGCATCTGGCCGATCGGGAGTATCTCGAGCACTGCGAAAAGCACTATGTGCTCGCGGGCTACCGCGACCTGACATGGGACGATGCACTGCCGGCCCGCGGCTCCGCGGAGACGCTGCTGCGCATCGCGGAGGACCGGCCGCAGCAGCATCCGCGGGCGCGGCTGCGAGTGGTATGCCGCACGGCCTGCGACGGGGTGCCGATGACGGTGACGCTGAACGGAACGGTGCTGACCGAGGAGGCGGATCGCGGTGAGCTGTATCCCGTCACGCTGCGGGACGGACTGTATCCGCCCGAGAACACCCGCAATTTTTCGGTGCCGACGGCTTTGCTGACGCAGGAGCTGCACCTTGCCGTAACCTGCGGCGGCGAGGCCGGGCGGGACGTGGAGATTTTCGGACTGGAGCTGGCGCTTTACAATACCTGAGCGGATTTCGGAACATTTTGAAGGAGGAAGGTCTATGCAAAACCGTTATTTTCAAAACGAGGGACGCGAATATGTCCTGAAGGAGTACAGCCGGTGGGTGCGCCCGCTGCTCAACTACTCCTGGAATCCCTGCTTCCTGTCGGCCTTTAACCACGTGGCGACGGGACACGGGCTGTACTGCGACAAGACGACCATCACGGCCACGTACATCGACCCGCGCGGCCGCGTCAAGCTCATCAACGACGGCAACCGCTACTTCTATCTGTACGACGCGGACGACGGCACGGCGTGGAATGTGGCGGGCTACCCCATGAATACGCCGCTCGACGACTACACCTGCACCATGGGCCTCGGCTATGCGGTCTACGATGCGGTGCGCGACGGCATCCGCAGCGCGACACGGGTGTTCGTGGACCGGCAGGATCCGTGCGAGATCTGGACGATCCGGCTGAAGAACGAGAGTGACCGGAAGCGCACGGTGCGGGTATTCCCGCTGCTCGAGTGGTCGCTCGAGGGCTATGTGCCGAAAAGCGACTATTTCAGCTATCTGTTTTCGCGCGCCGACGCCGAACATGCCATCGTGTATGCCCATAACACGGCGAGCGAGCGGCTGCACGACAGCTACAACGGCTTTCTGGCCTCGAGCCGCCCGTTTACCGGCTTTGACACGAGCCTGCGGGCCTTTCTCGGAACCTACGGCAGCTTTGCCCGCCCGGAGGCGCTGGAGCACGGGCACTGCACGAATACGCTCGGCAGCTGCGAGCGGCTGTGCGCGGCAATGGAGCTGGAATTTACGCTCGAGCCGGGAGCCGAGGAGCGGGTGGACCTGCTGATCGGTGCGTTTGAGCACGAGGAGGAGGCGCAGGCGCTGTCCGGACGGCTGTTTGCGGCCGGGGCGATCGACGGCGAGTTTGAGCGTCTCCGCGAGGAAAAGGAGGAGCGGACGCAGGCGGTGCGTCTGCATACGCCCGACGAGCGGATCAACAACCTGTTCAACACCTGGACGAAGCAGCAGGTGGTGCTGTGTGCGCAGGTGGGCCGCGGTGCGACCCGCGGCTACCGCGACGCGCTGCAGGATGCGTGGGGCTATACGAGCTTCGATGCGGACGCGGCCCGCGACAAGATCGTGGAGGCGCTGGAGCACCAGTACGCCGACGGCCATGCGCCGCGGGCGTGGATGCCGCTCGACGAGCGCCACTATTCCGACAGCCAGGTCTGGATTCCGATGGCGGTCAACGGCTACCTGAAGGAAACCGGGGATTTTGCGTTTCTGGACCGCGAGGTCGCGTTTTTGGATGGCAGCATGGGGACCGTGTGGGAGCACGGCCGCCGTGCCATGGAATACCTGTACGCCGACCGCGGCGCCCACGGGCTGATTCTGGCCCACTGGGGCGACTGGAACGATTCGCTGACCGGCCTCGGCAAGGCGGGACGCGGCGAGACCGCGTGGACGGCCATCGCCATGTATTTCGCACTCGGTGAGATGCAGGAGATGGGACGGAAAACGGGCAAGCCGGAGGCGGATATCGCGCGGATGGGCGAGATGGCCGCAGAGCTCCGCCGTATCGTCAACGACGTGGCCTGGGACGGAGAATGGTTCCTGGAGGGCTTCGACGACGAGGGCCGCGCCGTCGGCACGCATACCGAGGAGGAGGGCCGGATCTACCTGAACCCGCAGACGTGGGCGGTCATCAGCGGCATCGCAGATTCCGCGCGGCAGGAGCAGGTGATGCGGCAGGTGGACGAGCAGCTGGAGAGTCCCTATGGCTCGCTGACGCTGTCTCCGACCTATACGAAGCCGAACCTCTCCATCGGCCGGCTGACCGAGTTTGTCCCGGGCATCTGGGAAAACGGTTGCCCGTACTGCCACGGCAGCGCCTTTAAGATCGTGGCGGACTGCCTGCTCGGCCGCGGCGACCGCGCCTATGCCACGCTGCAGAAGGTCATGCCGGATGCGCCGCACAATCCGACCGAGCATTCCGGCTGCGAGCCGTATGCCTTTACCAATATGTACCTGGGGCCGGATAACCCGCGCCCGGGCTTTGCGATGTTCAGCTGGATCAGCGGCACGGCGGGCTGGATGTTCCGCGCGGTGACCCAGAGCATGATCGGCTTCCAGCCGACCTATGAGGGCTTCCGGATGAATCCGTGCCTGCCCTCCGCGTGGGACGGCTGCAGCTTTGAGCGGATGTTCCGCAAAAACCGCTACCGTGTGACGATCGACAATACGGCCCATGTGCAGAGCGGCGTGAAGCGCCTGGAGCTGGACGGCCGGCCGGTGGAGGGCACCGAAATTTCCTACTGCGAGGACGGAAACACGCATACGATTCATGTGGTGATGGGGTGAGAGCATGAGTGCAAAGGTACTGGCCTACGGAGAGGTCCTGTTCGACGTGTTCGGAGACAAGGAGCAGATCGGCGGGGCTCCGTTCAACTTTGCGGCGCATATGGCGCTGCTCGGTGCGCAGACGGCGCTGAAAAGCGCCGTGGGCGCGGATGCGCGGGGCGAGCGGGTGCGCGATTACCTGGCCCGCTACGGCGTGGAGGACCGCCTGCTCTCGACGGTGGCGTTCCCGACCGGTATCTGCCGCGTGACACTGGACGAGGCCAAGGTGCCGCAGTACGAGCTGGTGCGGGATGCGGCGTGGGACAATATTCCCGAGACCGAGGCGGGAGGACCCTATGACCTGTTCTATTTCGGTTCGCTGTCGCAGCGCTCTCCCGTTTCGGCGCAGACGCTGAAGACCCTGCTCGGCCGGGTGCAGGCGGCGCACTGCCTGTTCGACTGCAACGTGCGGCTGCCGTTTGCGGGGGAGGAGGCGCTGCGGCTCGGACTGGAGCACTGCACGGTGTGCAAGGTGAGCCGCGAGGAGGCGCCGATGCTGCACCGGTTCGGACTGTGCGGCCCCTACGACGATGCGGAACGCGCGGCCTGGTGCGCGGCGCTGGCCGAGCGGTACGGGCTGCAGCTCGTGCTGCTGACGCTGGACCGCGACGGAGCGGCGGTGTACGAGGCCGCGTCGGGAACGCTGACGGAGCGTCCCGCCCGTAAGGTGCCGGTGGTATCGACGGTGGGTGCCGGCGACTCGTTTGCGGCGGCGTTTATGACCGCCTTTCTGGCGGGACGGCCGCTCGGGGAGGCCCTCGACGCGGCGCAGGAGCTGGCCTCCCGTATCATTCAGATTCCGGGGGCACTGCCCGAGCGCTGAGACACACCGCCTTTTGGACAGTATGAGAAAGCCGCCGCAGCCGGGGACTCGGCTGCGGCGGCTCATTTTCTGCCCTTTGCTGCGGCTGCGGCGGTCGCAGATGACGCAAAATATTGCGATTTTGCGGAGTTTCTCGGCAATTTTGCGAAACCCTGCGGTGCGGATTGACAATCGGGCGGGAAAGCGCTATGATGCAGACAAAGGGACGGCCCTTTTAAGCGGCCGTCCGAAGCGAAAAGCGAGAGGTGTTGTTATGGCTTTTTCCGATGCGTTTATCCGGGCCACGGAGGAATACACCACGTTGGAGCGCCCGATCCCCGCACCCTATCTGCGGCGCAGCTTTACGGCTGCGGCGGGAAAGGCGTCGCTGCGGGTGGCCGCCTGCGGCTTTTACGAGCTGTATGTCAACGGGGAGCGCTGCACCAAGGGGCGGCTGGCGCCCTATATCAGCAACCCGGACGAGCTGGTCTATTACGATACCTATGAGCTGACGCTGCGCGCGGGAGAAAACGTGATCGGCCTGTGGCTCGGCAACGGCTTTCAGAACAACCCCGGCGGCTATATCTGGGATTTCGATAAGGCGGTATTCCGCGGTGCGCCGTGCGTCGCGGCGGAGCTGATGTATACGGCGGAGGACGGCACGGAGCACACGCTGCTCAGCGACACCTCCTTCCGCACAGCTCCCTCGCCGCTGCTGTTTGACGACTACCGCTTCGGGGAGCGCTACGATGCGCGCCTGGAGCTGCCCGGCTGGAGCTGCCCCGGCTTTGACGACAGCAGCTGGCGCGCGGCCCTTCCCGCGCCGCGGCCGCGCGGAGCGCTGCGCCGGTGCGCCGCGGAGCCGATCCGGGAGGCGGAGGAGCGTGCCCCGGTGCGCATCTGGCCGGAGGACGACGGATTTATCTACGATTTCGGAGTGTCGGATGCGGGCGTCTGCCGCCTGACGCTGCGCGGCACCCCCGGACAGACGGTCTCCTTCCAGCATGCCGATGCCCTGAAGGACGGACGGTTCTATCTCGACAACAACTGGTTTGTACGTGAGCCGGAGCGCTGGGAGCGCGACCGGCAGCTGGTGCATAAGGATACCTATATCTGCCGCGGGGAGGGGACGGAGCAGTATACCCCGTGCTTTACCTACCACGGCTTCCGCTATGTCAAGGTGACCGGCATCACGGCGGAGCAGGCGGTGCCGGAGCTGCTGACCTGCGTCACGCTGCATTCGGCCCTGCGCTCGCGCGGCGGCTTCTCCTGCTCCGATGAGACGGCCAATCGCCTGCAGGAGATGGTGCGCCGCAGCGACCTCTCCAACTTCCACTATTTTCCGACCGACTGTCCGCAGCGCGAAAAGAACGGCTGGACGGCGGATGCGGCCCTCTCCTCCGAGCAGGTGCTGCTCAATTTCGCGGCGGAAAACAGCTACCGGGAGTGGATGCGCAGCATCTGCCTGGCGCAGAACGCCGACGGAGCCCTGCCCGGCATTGTGCCGACCGGAGGCTGGGGCTTTCACTGGGGCAACGGCCCCGCATGGGACTCCGTGCTGGCCTATCTGCCGTATTATGTCTATATATACCGGGGGGAAACGGAGATGATCCGGGAATCCTCCCGCGCGTTTATGGCGTACCTGCATTATCTGACCACCCGCACGGACGAAAACGGCCTGATGCATATCGGTCTCGGGGACTGGTGCCATGTGGGACGGGAGGCAAGCGCCTTTAAGGCCCCGCTCGTGGTCACGGATACGATTCTGTCCATGGACATCGCCCGCAAGATGGCGGTGATGCTCGGGGCTATCGGTCTGACGGCCCAGCAGGCCTTTGCCCAAGCACTGGCCGACGGCTTCCGCGCGGCGTTTCGCCGCCGCTGCATCGATTTCGGCACCATGACCGTGGCGGGCAACTGCCAGACCTGTCAGGCCATGGCCCTCCACTACGGCCTCTTTACCGAGGGGGAGGCTCCGGCCGCATTTGAGCAGCTGCTGCGGATGGTGCACGAGGCGGATGACCATATGGATGTCGGCGTGCTCGGCGGGCGGGTGCTGTTCCGGGTGCTGTCCGATTTCGGGCAGAGCGACCTGGCCTTTACCCTGATCACGCGCCCGGATTTCCCGTCCTACGGCAACTGGGTGGCGCGGGGCGCGACCACGATGTGGGAGGACTTCTTCCCGGATAGAGTCAGCTCGATGAACCACCACTTCTGGGGCGACATCAGTGCCTGGTTCCTCCGCTATCCGGCGGGCATCCGCGTGAACCCGCAGGGCGACAATGTGCATACGGCGGAGATCAGCCCGACGTTTCTCCTGGCACTGGACCGGGCCGAGGGATTCCACGAGATGCCGGACGGAATCCTCCGCTCCGCATGGAGGCGGGACGGCCGGGAGATTTTGCTGACGCTGGAGATTCCGGACGGGGTGCGGGCGACGCTGCGGCTGAGGCCCGGCTATACGCTCGAGGACGGCACCGCCTTTGCGGAGGCTCATTCGGGCACCTATCGCATTGTCAGTCGCTGAAAAGGCCGCCCCAAGCAGGCTATAGTCAAAACAAACAGCACCTCACACCGCAGGCATGCAGTGTGAGGTGCTGTTCCGGCTCTCGGTGAGCCGCGGCCGGAGATATCAGCCCTTCGGCAGCATCTCCGGCGTCAGTACAAATTCGTATTTCATGGCCAGTGCCGTAAACAGCGACTGCATCAGGGTATTGGCCAGCGCAACCATGTCAATGCTCTGCACATGGGCGAGGATAGCCTCCTGCCGGTCGGCGGGGACGCGGTAGGCCCCCAGCAGCATGGTCAGGAAGCAGGAGAGCTTTTTCTGCAGCGTGAATTCTCCGCTGCAGGGATGCGCCATGTAGGAGCGCATGATGCCCTCGGCCCCGATCTCCAGCTCATAGAAATCCTGCTCTGTCGCCTGCGGAAGGCAGGAACGGAAGATACGGCAGATTTCCTCGGTGGTTCTATAGTGGATATATTCGGCCACGCGCGGCTGCGTATAGGCCTCCACATAGATTTCCCGCAGGTTTTCGTTGAGCTCCGTCAGGGTAATCTGCAGGGAGGTCTCCACGGCGTACAGCAAAATCGGGTCCTCCTCGCCGGAGCC